>JARKQW010000400.1 GCA_029974695.1 Syntrophobacteraceae bacterium
ATCAAGAACTGGAAGGACGTGGGGGGACAGGACAAGGAGATCGTGGTCATTTCCCGGGACACCTCGTCGGGGACCTACGAGGTCTGGGAAGAGAAGGTCATGAAGAAGGCCCGGGTTTACGCCGGGGCCATGCTCCAGGCTTCGAGCGGCGCCATCGTCCAGGCGGTGGCCAAGAACAAGTTCGCCATCGGCTATCTCGGAATCGGGTACCTGAACCCCTCCGTCAAGGCCCTCACGGTAAACGGGATCGAGGGGAACGAGGAAACCACTCTGACCGGGAAATACCCGGTCTCGAGGCCCCTTTTCATGTTCACCCGGGGTTGGCCTTCGGGAGATGTGCTCCATTTCGTCAACTATGTCCTCGACCCGCATAAGGGTCAGAAGCTTGTGAAGGAAGCCGGATTTGTGCCCTTGTACTAGGGCAGGGGGCGATGCATAGGAGGTGGATTGCCCCCCCCGGCCCCTCTCTCCCAAGGGGGAGACGGAGGCTCCTGCCGGCCTTTTTGGAGCGGGAAACTCCCTTTCCACGGCCTCGAGGGGAGAGGGAGGCGGAGGATGGAAAACCCATCCGTGGATCAACCCAGGGCGGGATCATAGAAGGATGATGACTCACCGGCAGATCAAAGAAACGTTCATTCGTTGGTTCTTCTTTGCCACGGCTTTTGTTTCCATCCTGGTTCTCTTCCTCATCCTCGTGTTCCTGTTCATGGAGGGGGTCCCCATTTTCTCGAAGGTTTCCGTGTGGAAATTTCTCTTCGGCACAAACTGGTATCCCACGGCTTCCCCCCCCGACTTCGGGATCTTCCCCCTGCTGGTCGCTTCCGTTGCCGTGACGACGTTTTCCGCCTTGATTTCCATTCCCTTGGGGGTCATGACGGCCATATACCTCGCCGAGATCGCTTCGGCCCGCATGCGGGAGATCGCCAAGCCCGTGGTCGAGCTTCTCGCCGCGCTGCCGTCCGTGGTCATCGGTTTTTTCGGCATGGTGGTGATGGCCCCGTTTCTCCAGGATTACCTGGAAATCCCGACGGGTCTCAACCTGTTCAATGCGTCCCTCATGCTGGCCTTCATGTCGGTGCCCACCATCTGCAGCATTTCCGAAGACGCCATCTACAGCGTTCCCCGGGAGCTCAAGGAAGCGTCCCTGGCCCTGGGGGCGACTCACTGGGAAACCATCTACCGGGTGATCTTCCCGGCGTCCCTCTCGGGAATCAGCACGGGGGTGATCCTGGGGATGTCTCGAGCCGTCGGGGAGACCATGGTGGTTCTCATGGTCGCCGGGGGGGCGGCGCTGGTCCCCACTTCCATCTTCAAGCCCGTACGCCCCATGCCGGCCAGTATCGCCGCGGAAATGGCCGAGGCTCCCTTCCGCAGCGATCATTACTACGCCCTGTTCGCCACGGGCATCGTGCTGTTTCTCTTCACGGTCCTTTTTAACCTGCTGGCGGACATGGTGGCTCAAAAACACAAACAGGTGGGTGCGGCCACCCTGTGATGGGCGGCGGGAAAGGGGAATGCATGGTTCCGTCCCGGGTGTTTTCGTCCAGGTCGTCGGTCTTTGGTCCTTCCCGAGACTCGGGGAGAGAGGCCGTGGGTCGCGGGTCGGGACCCGGTCCTGCACGGCCCGTTTCGGGAACCGGGTTTCGGCGTCGGCTCCAGGTTGTCGTCTTCACCCTCTTTCGCGGGGCGGCCGTCGTCAACGGACTGGTCCTCCTGGTCATCCTGGGTTTCCTGGCCTGGAACGGATGGAGATCCGTCAGTTGGACCTTCCTGACCCAGGCCCCCACCAATTCCATGACGGCGGGGGGCATCTTTCCCTGCATTGCGGGAACCTTTCTGCTGAGCTTGGGAGCCATGGTGGTGGCCTTCCCGTGGGGAGTGGCGTCGGCGGTCTACCTGCACGAATACGCCCGGCCGGGAATGCCGGTTCGCATGATCCGCCTGGGGGTCACCAACCTGGCGGGGGTGCCTTCGGTGGTGTTCGGCCTCTTCGGACTGGCTCTTTTCGTCACGTGGATGGGCCTGGGAGTGAGTGTGCTTGCGGGGGTGCTGACCCTGGGGGCCCTGGTGCTGCCCGTCATCATCGGAACGGCGGAAGAGGCCTTGAAGGCGGTCCCGGCCACCTACCGGGAAGCGTCCCTGGCCCTGGGAGCCACCAAGTGGCAAACCATCTACCGGGTGGTCCTCCCGGCAGCCTTCCCGGGAATGCTCACCGGGGCCATCCTGGCCGTGAGCAGGGCCGCGGGGGAGACGGCCGCCATCATGTTCACCGCCGCGGTGTTCTTCACGCCCCACTTGCCCTCGTCCCTCCTGGACCCGGTCATGGCGCTGCCGTACCACATTTATGTGCTTGCCACCGCGGGGACCAACATCGAAGCCACCCGACCCCTCCAGTACGGCACGGCCCTCACCCTCATCCTGATGGTCTTCGGCATGAACCTCGTGGCCATCTACTACCGGGCCCGGCTCCAGCGCCGTTTCTGACCAGTCCGGGCGTGCAAGCCTACT
>JARKQW010000517.1 GCA_029974695.1 Syntrophobacteraceae bacterium
CGCTCCACCAGCTCCTTTTCCACCAGCAGGTCCAGGATGCGGTACAAGGTCACCCGGTTCATGGGATGAGACCGCCGCACGGTTTCGAAGATTTCCTGGGGACTGAGGGGATACGAGCTGTTGCCGACGACCTCGAGGACCAGGAGCCGGTGAGGAGTGACGGGCAGATCGACACTTTCAAGGCTGGCCGAATAATCGCACCGCACACACATGCCTTCGCCTCCTCCTACGGGAGAGCTGCCGACAGCTTATCTCCCATTTCCCTCAGGTTCCGGTCCCAGTCTTCGGCCAGGGGGTCCGCCATCACCACCCGGCCCCCCACGGCTTCCGCAATCACCTTGGCAGTGGCGCCGGAGAACTGAGGCTGGACAAACACGGACCGAATGTTTCGCTCCTTGGCGTGGCGAATCAGCTCCTTGAGTTCGGCCGCCTTGGGCTCCTTGCCCTCCACTTCCACCGAAAGCTGCTTCAACCCATAGGCCCCGGCGAAGTATCCCCAAGACGGGTGGAACACCATGAATTCCCGGGGCACGTCCCGCCGGGAGAGTTTTTCCAGGAGGTACAGATCCAGTTGAACGATTTCCGTCACCCATCGGGCGTAGTTGGCTTCATAGTCCGACCGGTGCTCGGGATCCACCCGGAGGAAGGCGTCCAGGATGTTGCGGGCCTGGAGCATCACCAAGGGAGGGGAAAGCCACACGTGGGGATCGAGGCCCTCGGGGATCGCTTCCTTCTTCCCCGACTTCCCGTGGCGGGGGGCCTCTTCCCCGTGGCCGTGCGAATCCATGGGAAGCTTCCGGATCCCTTGTTCGGTGTTCACGATGAGCATGGCAGGATTGGCGGCCGCAAACTTCCTGAGCCAAACCTTCTCGAAGGGATCTCCCACGGCAAAGTAGATCTTCGCGGCAGCCAGCTGAATCATCTGCTGGGGCTTGGGTTCATAGTTGTGGGGATTGGCCCCCGGCTCGACCATGACCGAAACCGCGACCCACCGGCCTCCGATCTTTTCCACGAAGTACTTTTGGGGCGGGATGCTGACCGCCACGGGGACGGTCCCGGCGGCACGGGCAATCCCCCCGAAGGGAAAGAGCGCAGCGCTGCAGCACAATGCCAAAAAACCCAGCAACCATTTCATGGACCGAAGACCTCCTTATCTTCCCCAGGATGGGCCGTAATCAAACGACTTGCACGGCCCTGAAAACCCGCGACACGGTTTTTTTTAAAGAATAAAGGAAATACAGGAAGAATGCAACCAAGTTGCATGGAGAACCCGGAAAAGTAAGGATCGAAGGACCAACCGCCCGGGGAAGGAAACCCTAATCGATATCCCCGTTTTCCAGGATTTTGCGGTCTTCGTAAGGGGAGAGCCTTCTGCGGACCCATTCGAGCTTGGCGTGCTCCATGGCTCCCGAACACATACTGAGGTTCTGGTAGCTCTCTCCGATCCTGCGGATCAGGAGGCTTGCCAGCCTGTAGATGCAGTAGTTCAGCTCGCCGCCGTTCCGGACCTCCCGGGCACAAGCCTCGAGGTGGGAATCAAAGACCGTTCTTCGCTCCGTAGGAATGTAGGGCATGGCTTTGCATCTTTCTTCCGGGGATCCGTGAAATCAACGGCCTCCTTGTCCCTTCCCCGTCTTGGGCCACACCGGGGCCTCCGGCTGGGGGGAAGCCGCATCCAACAGTCTTTCGAGCTCATCGGGCATCCTGGTCAATTCCTCTTGGGCGAGCACCCCGTCGGAGTTTCGATCGAAATGCGGAAAACTTCTTTCGGCCTTGTCGGACTTCTTCCGGATGACGGAATACCCCTGCAGGATGGCCCTCCCGTCCCG
>JARKQW010000436.1 GCA_029974695.1 Syntrophobacteraceae bacterium
GGGCGCGCACCCGGCGCGGTGATCCCATGCGAATCCTCGAAAAGCAAAAGAATCTCATCGACTTTACCCTTTCGTCCCTCCTGAGGAGGAAGGGCAAAAACACGGCTCTCTTGGTCGTGTATACGTTCATGATCTTCCTGCTGGCGTCGGTCATGTTCTTCACCGGGTCCATCAAGAAGGAAGCGGCCCTGGTGCTCGAAGGAGCGCCGGAGATCACCGTGCAGCGCCTTGTGGCGGGCAGGCACGACCTCATCCCGGCAGCCTATCTCGAAGCCGTTCGGGAAATCCGGGGGGTGCGGTCGGCCGCCCCCCGGCTCTGGGGCTATTATTACGATTTCACCAGCGGAGCCAACTTCACCCTCATGGTGGACGAGAGCCTCAAGGACAGTCCCGGGGTCGTCCACGTGGGCAGCGGTGTGCTCCGGACCCTCATGTCCCCCGAGCACGGGACGATCCCCATCAAGGCTTCCGACGGTTCCTTTCATTTCTTCGAGATCCACCACGTCTTCCCCGCCGAATCCGACCTGGTGGCCTCGGACCTGGTCCTGATGTGCGAACAGGACTACCGGAAGGTGTTTTCCATTCCCGACGGGTTTGCCACGGACCTGGTCCTCGAGGTGCGCAACCCCAAGGAACTCACCACCATTGCGGGGAAGATCACCCAGCTCCTGCCCGATACGCGCCCCATCCTGCGGGACGAGATCCTGCGGACCTACGAGGCCGTCTTCGACTGGCGGGGTGGGGTTTTGGTCGTCATTCTTTGGGGTTCCGTCCTTGCCTTTGTCATTTTCGCCTGGGACAAGGCCACGGGATTGAGCGCCGAGGAAAAAAGGGAAATCGGGGTTCTCAAGGCCGTGGGGTGGGAGACTTCCGATGTGCTGGTCATGAAGTTCTGGGAAGGGATGATCATCTCCCTATCCTCGTTCCTGACGGGGGTCGTCCTGGCCTACCTCCACGTGTTCTTCAGTTCCTCGGTCCTCTTCGAACCGGTCCTCAAGGGCTGGTCGGTACTTTACCCGGACTTTCGACTGACTCCCTTCATCGACGGGACCCAGCTGGCGGGCCTCTTCTTTCTCACCGTGGTTCCCTACACGGTCACGACCATCGTTCCTTCGTGGCGGGCGGCCGTCATAGAGCCCGATTCCGTCATGCGGTAGGGGCAGGATGCCGGAATGATCGAACTGGCGGATGTGAAAAAGGTATTCAACTTGGGCAGGCCCAACGAGTTTACGGCCTTGGGAGGGGTGAGCCTTTCCATCGAGCTCGGGAAGGCCACGGCGTTCAAGGGGCCCAGCGGATCGGGGAAGACCACCCTCCTCAGCGTGGTGGGGTGCATGGCGAGGCCCACGGCCGGGAGGGTTCGCCTCCTGGACCGGGAAATCACCAGCCTGCCCGAACGATTCCTGACGGAAATCCGCCGCAAGACGTTCGGGTTCATCTTCCAGCAGCTCAATCTCATCCGAGGGATCACCACTCTCGAGAATGTCATGATCCCCGCCTATCCCAACGGGGAGCGGTATTCGGAGCTTCGGCGCCGGGCCCTGGAGCTGCTGGATCTCTTCAACCTGGGCGGCAAGGCGGAATCCCGGGTGGAATGGCTCTCAGGGGGTGAGGCCCAGCGCGTGGCCATCGCCC
>JARKQW010000496.1 GCA_029974695.1 Syntrophobacteraceae bacterium
CCCAATCCCCCAACTGGAACGCAGCCATGATCTCCACCTTGTCCTTCCCCGGTTGATTTCCGACGCAAAATCCCCTCCCCGGGCAGGAAGGGCACCCGGGAAGGAGATCGAGGTGCAGTGGGAATTTCCACCACCATTTCATCCGCAGACGGCATGCCGCGGTATCCCGGCCAAACCCTTTCGGGTCCGGAAGGCGAAAAGAGGCTCCTCGCCGGGCGAATCCCGGCAAACGGTGGGTGCACCATAGAGAAAGGCGAGGCTTTCCGTCAACTTGATTTTGTCCCACCGGAAAGAACGGCCCCGGAAAAGCTGGTCTCTGCGGCCCCAAACGTGGTATCATTCTTTTTGGCCTGCACCCATCGAGGCCTCCTTTCGCACAAGAAGGACCGTGATTCCGAACAAGACTGTCTCCCCCCGGGGAGAGGCATGGAAAGGGCGGGAAGTTCCAATTTGCGGACTCGCCCGGGAAATCCAACCGGTCGCGCCGTCTCCCTGAGAGGCCCATGGACGGGGGTGTAGGGAGGACGACGCCCGCACCAGGGACGGACGGAAAGGAGTGCGAACCTTGAGGAAATCCACCCTGAATCCGGATGGTCGCAAAACCCGTGGACTTCCCGTTCATCGTTGTCTTTGGGGAGGAATCTTGCCGATCCTTTTCGGCATCCTGCTTCTTTCGGGCTCCCCCTGTCACGCCCGCTCCCTCAAGGCCATTGTCCTCACGGATGCGGCGGGACTGGGAGACAAGGGCTTCAACGACGTCTGCTGGCAGGGGGTCCTCCGGGCCAAGAAGGATTTCGGGATTTCTTCCCAGTTTCTTCAATCGAGGGAACAGGCCGACTACATTGCCAACCTGAGCCTCGCCGCCCAGAGCGCCGATATCGTGGTGACCCTGGGATATCTCTTTTCGGACGCCGTCCGGGAAGTGGTTCCCCGGTACCCCCGGGTCCGGTTCATCCACATCGAAGGGGACGTGGTGGGCCCCAACGTGGTCTCTTATGACTTCAACTCCCAGGAAGGGGGATTCCTGGCGGGGCTGGTGGCGGGGCTGTATTCGAAAACCCGCAAGGTGGGAGTGGTCGGCGGAGTGGACATTCCACCGGTGGAGGCCTACGTGAGCGGCTTCCGGGCAGGAGTCATGACGGCGGAGAAGGCTCGCGGCGAACCCATCGAGGCCGTTGTGGCCTCGGCCGGGTCCTTCAATGACCCGGTAAAAGGCAAGTCCCTGGCCATGGCCATGATCGAACGGAAAGTGGACGTGGTTTTTCGATGCGCCGGGAATACGGGCATCGGAGTCCTGGAAGCGGTGAAGCAAACCCAGGACGTCTTTCTCATTGCCGAAGACCTGGATCAGGACGCCGAAATCCCCGGCAGAGTCCTCACCAGCACTCTCAAACGCATGGACGTGGCCGTCTACGGAGCCGTCCGGGACATCGTGGAGGGAAGATTTTCGGGAGGGCATCACTGGCTGGGAGCCAAAGAAGGGGCCGTGGACATCACCGAAATGAAGTATTCCCGGGAACGGTTCGATGCCAAAGACCTTGCCAGAATCCGGAAAGCCCGGGAACTCCTGCGTGGGGGAACCTTGAAAGTCCCCAAACGGTTCGGAGAGGTGAAGGACTTCCCGGCACCCGACCTCGACACGGAAAGTTCCTGATCCTCCCCGGCCCGCCGCCCATGAAACCGGCCGATTTCCCGTCCCACGATCCCGTTCTTTCCCTCCGCGGGGTTTCCAAGCGATTTGGGTCCTTGTGGGCCAACCGGGATATTTCCCTGGATATCCGGGCGGGGGAAGTCCTCGCCGTCGTCGGTGAAAACGGGGCGGGCAAATCCACCCTCATGAACCTCCTCTACGGGCGCCTGCAACCGGACTCGGGAGAGATCCATGTTCACGGCAGGCGCGTTCGTTTTTCCCACCCCCGACAGGCCCTGGCCGCCGGAATCGGCATGGTTCACCAGGAGCTCCAGATCTTCCCCCAACTGACGGTCCTGGAAAACATCGTCGCGGGCTCGACCCAATCCCGCTCCCCCTGGGTGAGACACCGGGAGAGGGCCATGGAAATCGGAAGTCTCTGCTCGAATTTCGGCTTCGACCTTCCCCTCGAAGGGACGGCCGGGGAGCTGCCTTTCGCCCGTCGCCAGGAGATCGAGATCCTTCGAGCCCTGTACCGGGACGCGCGCATCCTCATCCTGGACGAGCCCACCAGCCTGCTGGCTCCCCCCGAGGTCGAAAAGCTTTTCCGATTTCTCGGTTCCCTTCGAACCCAGGGCCGTACCATCCTCCTGATCAGTCATCGACTGAGCGAGGTTTTCGCCCTGGCCGACCGCATCGGCATCCTCCGGCGCGGTCGCCTGATCGGGACCTATCCCGTGGAGGAAGTGAGTCGAGAGGAAATCGCCGGGCGCATGATTGCGGATTCCTCGATCCGGGAGCCCAAGGCGGACGTCCCCTCGGCGGACCGATTCCCCCTCGAGTCCGAGGAGAGGGACACGGGAATTCCCCTGCTCCGGCTTCAAAACCTTCACACCCCCTCATGGAGCCGGGACGCCGGGATCCGGGAGCTTTCCCTCGAGGTCTACCCGGGAGAAATCCTTGGGGTGGGGGGAGTGGTGGGAAACGGACAGCGATCCCTGGCCGCCGCCGTGGCCGGGATCGGACCCATCTCCCGGGGAAGGCTTTTCCTCGAGGGGGTCGAGTTCACCCGGTCTTCGATCGCGGAACGGCTCGAGATGGGAATTCGCCGCCTTTCGGCCAACCCGCCCGAGGAAACCTTCGCACCCCACCGGTCCCTGTGGGAAAACCTGCTCCTGGGCTTCCAGCGCCGCCCCGCCCACCGGAAGGGCGGCCTGCTCCGTAAGGCCGAAATCCTCCGGTGGACCATCGAACGGCTCGAGGAATACGAAGCCGTATACTCGAATCCCCGGAAACCGCTTTCCACTCTATCGGGAGGAAACCGTCAAAAGGCGGCCCTGGCCCACGCGTTCGCGGGAACTCCGCGGCTGTTGATCCTCGAGCAGCCCGGCCGCGGCCTGGACGTGCATTCCCAAGAACGCCTGCATCGGCGGATTCGGGCCATGAGCTCCCGGGGCGTGTCCTTCCTTTTCTTTTCATACGACCTGGACGAGCTGCTTTCCGTCAGTCACCGTATTGCCGTGCTCTATCGAGGTCGCCTGGCTGGGATCGTTTCTCGAAGGGACGCTTCCCTCCAGCTGCTGAGCCGCTGGATGTTCGGCCTCCCGACGTCGGACGGGGAAGATCTTCGCTCACGGGAGGGCCCCCTCCAATGACTCGGCCGGATACGGCAATTTTCCGTTCGCTGAGAGAAGCGGGCCGGGCGCTTTCGGCCCCGCTTGCGGCCATGGGATGCGGGCTCCTGGTCTGTTCCATCATTGTCTTCCTTTCGGGAACCCATCCCTGGGATTTCCTCGCGGTCACCTGGAAGGGGTCGTGGGGAAGCGGCCAGGCGGTTGCGGCCACCCTGGGAAAGACGACTCCCCTGCTGTTGACCGGCCTTGCCGTGAGCATCGCCTACCAGGCGGGCTTCCTCAACATCGGGTGCGAAGGGCAGTTGACCCTGGGGGCACTCTGCGCCGCGACCCTTGCCGCCCTGGATCTTCCGCTCCCGCGGTTTGTCCTGGTGCCGTGCCTGGCCCTAGCGGGGGCCTGCACCGGCGCCCTGTGGGCGTATCCCGCCTGCCTGCTGAAACAGAGGCGAGGGGTCCACGAAGTCATCACGACCCTGCTCCTGAACTACGTGGCCATCCACCTGGCGCAATTCCTGGTGCTGGGGCCCCTGGGAGACGGGTCGGCCATGGGCCGAACCCCCGAAATCCCCTCCAAAGCCGCCCTCGATCCCCTCTGGGAGAGCGGTGCCCTGGGAGTCACCGCCGCACCCCCGGCGGCCCTCCTCCTGGCCTTGGGGGTACAGTTCTGGAAATCTCGAACCGTGTGGGGATACGAAGCCACCATGACCGGGTCCAACCCGGCGGCGGCCCTTTGTGCGGGGATTTCCACGGACCGCCTGCAACGACGGCTGTTTCTCCTGAGCGGAGCCTTCGCCGGATTGGCGGGCAGCCTGGAAATCCTGGCGGTCCATCATCGCTTCTACAACGCCTTTTCCCCAGGCTACGGCTTTGACGGCATCACCGTCGCCTTCCTGGTGAACGCAGCTCCCGGATGGTTGTGGCTGAGCTCTCTGCTGCTCGCCGGCCTGAGGTCTGCGGACAAGTGGCTCCAAATCCTCCTGGGCGTCTCCCCCAACATCATTGTCGTGATCCAGGCCGTGCTGCTGTTGGCTGCGGCCTCCCAGGGGAGACTGCGGGAGCGGGCGGCCGCCTTGTTCGAGCGTACAAGACGCAAGCCCGGAGGACCCTCCTTCCCGGCGGAAGGCCGAGCCCCGTAGCCGGAGGTGGTTCGAACACCTATACAAGGAGTCCCCGTTTCATCCATGACGGCTTCTCATTTCATCCCGCTGACACTGATTAAGGCGACCCCCATCCTGCTTGCATGCCTCGGGGGCCTCCTCTCCGAGCTTTCGGGAGTGGTGAATTTCGCCCTCGAGGGCATGTTGCTCATGGGGGCCTTCGGGGCGGTCTGGGCTTCCTTCGTGACCGGTTCTCCGTGGATCGGCCTGCTGGGAGGAATGGCGGGGGGAATGCTCGTGGGACTCCTCCATGCCGGGGCTTCCCTGTCCCTTCGAGCCAACCAGATCGTGAGCTCCATTGCCCTGAACCTGCTGGCCGCGGGGGGCACCGGGATGTTCCTGAACCAACTCTTCGAGGTCTACGGAACCTCTCCCGCCGTACCGGGTCTTCCCACCCTCGCCCAGAGCCTCTCCGCTTTCTTTCCTTCCTCGATGCCCGCAGGACCCTGGGTCCGGGGTCTTTCTTTGATGGTTCCCATGGCCTTGACCTTGGGAATCGCCGTTGCCGCACTCCTGAAGTGGAGCCGGTGGGGATTGGACCTGCGGGCCTGCGGCGAGAACCCTTACGCGGCGGCGGGGGCGGGCATTCCCGTGCTTCGTATGCGCTTCACGGCCGTTGTGGCGGGGGGGGCATTGTCGGGGCTCGGGGGGGCCTACCTGTCCATCGGCGAGTTGTCCCAGTTTGTGGAGCAGATGAGCCACGGCAGGGGCTACCTGGCCATCGCGGCCCTGATCTTGGGCCGATGGCATCCCGTGGGCGCTTTGGGGGCGGCGGTCTTCTTCGGGTTCTGCGAAGTCCTGTCCGAGTGGCTGGCCGTTCGGTGGCCTCGTTTCCCCCACCAGGGATTCCTGTGCCTGCCGTATCTTCTTTGCGTCCTGGTTCTTTTTTGCCCCCTGGGCAAACGCCGACCTCCTTCGGCCCTGGGAAAGCTCTAGGCCCCATCCTCCGGGTCGCCGGGAGAGAGGCGGCCCGCCGGGGGCGTGGTTCATGGCGATTTGAGACCCATGGGTTCGTCGTCCCGAGGGTGAAGACGGGCCCCTGAGTTGAGCGAATCCGAAAGCATCAGGGCTCATGCCCGCGACGGCGGGCACCCCGCAGGTATGCACGCTCTTTCCGGATTCCCGCCTGCGCGGGAATGAAGAAACGGGACTCGTACCAGTCAAATCGCTCAATCCAGGGGGCAGATGCGCCCTTTTCAAGGGTTTCCGGGTCCGATTCCCCGGTTCCCGCCCGGAAAACCGGACGAGATTCGGAGCACGAAACTCAGAGGACCGGCAATCCCCGGCTCTTGAGGTACTCTTTCACTTGCCGAATGCTCAAGGTACGGTAGTGGAACACGGAGGCGGCCAGCAGGATTTGGGCCCCGCCCCGGACCACCCCCTCGTAGAAATGCTCGAGCTCCCCGGCCCCTCCCGAGGCAATGACGGGAAGACTGACCGCGTCGGATATGGCCCGGGTGAATTCGAGGTCATAGCCCGCCCGGGTCCCGTCCCCGTCCATGCTGGTGGGAAGGATCACCCCGGCTCCCAGGTCCTGGCACTGCCCGGCCCATTGGACGGCGTCCTTCCCCACGGGCCGGGTTCCTCCGGACACCACCAGCTCGAATCCCGAAGGCATTTGAGGGTTTCGCTTGCCGTCGATGGCCACGGTGATCTTTTGGGAGCCGTAGGTACGGGCCGCCTGGCGCACCAGGTCCGGGTTTTGGACCGCGGCACTGTTCATCGAGACCCGGGAAGCCCCGGCCTTGAAAACCAGCTCGATGTCTTCCATGCTCGAGATCCCGCCGCCCACGGTCAGGGGAATCTGAATCACGGAAGACACGCTCTTGACCCACTCGAGACGGGTCTTCCGGTTCTCGAGGGTGGCCGCAATATCGAGCATGGCCAGTTCGTCGGCTCCCTCCTTTTCGTAGAAAGCGGCGTTTTCCACCGGGTCCCCGGCGTCTCGAATGTTCACGAAATTGATTCCCTTGACCACTCGTCCTTCTTTCATGTCCAGGCATGGCATGATTTTGATCGGTTCCATGACAATTCCCTTCTACCGGCTGCACGGCCTGCCGACGGGCAAGGCGCTGTTTCGCGACTCTTTTGGGGCCATCCCCTCGTTCTCCACCGCCACCAAGATGTGTTGACATTCCAACGGGGCTCAGTTTACAAACTTCCGACCTGATGAAAAAGCCGGAAATTCTCCCGGGCCGCGGAAAACAACCGATCCCTTGACGAGGGGTGGGACCGTGTTGGACAAGGAAAAGATTTCAAAGCTGAGAATTTCTCAACAGGACCCGGGAACTCCTCCGCCCAGGAGAAAGCGAAGGTGGCTCCCGGCGCTGCTCCTGGCGGGGATCGCGGCGGTAGCCGCCACCGTCCTCTACCAAAAGGGACTCCTGGCTCCCGCCGTCAGTGTCCGGACCGCCTCCGCGGTGCTGGTGTATCCTTCCCAAGCCGTCACCGACTTCAATGCCAGCGGGTATATCGTGGCCCAACGCAAAGCCGCCGTATCGTCCAAGGGGACCGGGAGACTGGAAACCATGGAGGTGAGGGAGGGCAGCCGGGTCAAGGACGGGGATGTGCTGGCCCGCCTCGAAAACGACGACCTGAGGGAAGAGCGCGCCCAGGCGGCGGCTCAGCTGAACACCGCCGGGGCCGAGCTGGCCCGGGCCCAGTCGGAGCTCCTCACCGCCGAGAAGCATTGGAACCGGCTGAAGGGCCTCTGGTACGACCGCCGGGCCGTGGCCCAGTCGGATTACGAAGCCGCAGAGGATCGGTATCTCAAGGCAAAGGCCGCCATCGAGGCCGCCCGGGCCAATATAGCAGCCCAGGAAGCCAATCTGCGCCGAATTTCGGTGCTCATCGAATACACGATCATTCGAGCCCCCTTCGACGGGGTGGTCCTCAAGAAGGACGCGGACGTGGGCGAGGTGGTCGCCCCCTTCGGGTCCGCCACCAACGCCAAGGCCGCAGTGGTCACCATGGCGGACATGACCTCTCTCATGGTCGAGGCCGACGTGGCCGAATCCTTTCTGCACAAGGTCCGTGAGGGTCAGCCCTGCGAAATCCGCCTGGATTCCATCCCCGACGAGCGGTTCACGGGCACCGTCTTCACCGTTGTGCCCACGGCGGACCGTACCAAGGGGACGGTCCTGGTCAAGGTCCGTTTCGACGCCCTGGACCCCCGAATCCTTCCGGACATGAGTGCCAAGGTGGCCTTTCTCACGCGTCCGCTTGCTTCCGGGGAGC
The DNA here is from genome assembly GCA_029974695.1 of Syntrophobacteraceae bacterium. Classification (GTDB taxonomy): domain Bacteria; phylum Desulfobacterota; class Syntrophobacteria; order Syntrophobacterales; family Syntrophobacteraceae; genus JAGPLX01. Next base: position 7,659 of record JARKQW010000496.1, read on the forward strand.
TGCAACCTCGCCTGGGAATCCACCGGGATGCGTTGACGCAGCGGGACGGCATCTCCGGGGTCTTCGCCGTCGACAGGGAGGTCGTCCGTTGGGTCCCCATTTCCTCGCCGACGACCTTGGGGGACTTTGTCCTGGTGGGCGACCGGGTCCCACAGGGGACGAAAGTGGTTCTGAAGCCTCCCGACGCCCTCAAGCAAGGTGGAAAGATCCAAATTAGCGAGTCATGATTCCTGCGGGTGTTATGGATTTGAGTTCCCACGGGGTCCGGGACGGGAGACCCTCCGGACTCGGGAGAACCACCCCCGCGCCCGGGAACTGACCGGAGTACCCGACGGGGTCCCCGGCTCGAGGCTCCGTCTCGAACCCGGGCCCGCTCCTCGGATGAGGAAGGACAGGAAAACACGGTGGAACCGCCCCAATCTCCCGAACCCATGGTCATCCTGGAAGGCATCGGCAAGTCTTACCGGAGGGGCGTTCAGAAGATCCCCGTGCTGACGGACATCGACCTCACCATCGGCACGGGGGAAATGACGGCCCTGATGGGTCCCAGCGGCTCGGGAAAGACCACCCTGCTCAACCTCATTGCCGGGATCGACCACCCCGACGAGGGAGTGCTCATCGTAGCCGGGACCCGCCTGGGAGATCTGACGGAGGTGGAGCTGGCGCGGTGGCGTGCCGTCCATGTGGGCTTCATCTTCCAGTTCTACAACCTGCTTCCCGTCCTCACGGCCCTGGAAAACGTCGAACTCCCCCTGCTCCTGCGGGACCTGGACCGGAGGCAGCGCCGGGAACACGCCGCCCTGGCCCTGGAACTGGTGGGCTTGCCGGACCGTATGAACCATTATCCCAGGCAGCTCTCCGGAGGCCAGCAACAGAGAGTTGCCATCGCCCGGGCCATCGTGGCCGACCCCACGCTCCTGGTGGCGGACGAACCCACGGGAGACCTGGACAAACATTCGGCCGGCGAAGTCATGGAATTGCTCGAACAGCTCAACCGGGATTTCGGCAAGACCATCCTCATCGTCACTCACGATCCCAAGACGGCGAAAAGGGCAAGAGTGATCCACCACCTGGACAAGGGAGTGCTGGTAAGGAGCGAGAACAGCCGGGAATGAACCCTCGGATCGGGACGGCTTTCCATGGAATTGCTGAAACTTGTCGTGCGAAACACCCAACGTCAGCGGCTGCGCACGGCCCTCACCGTCCTGGGAATGGCCGTGTCAATCCTGGCTTTCTGCCTTTTGCGCACGGTGGTGGAGGCCTGGTATGCCGGGGTGGAAGCCGCCTCCCCCAACCGACTCGTTTGCAGGAATGCCGTGTCCATCATCTTCACTCTCCCCCTAAGTTATCGGCAGAAGATCCTCCAGGTGGAGGGGGTCACCCAAGTGGCCTATGCCAACTGGTTCGGCGGGATTTACATCGACGAGCGGCACTTCTTTCCCCGAATGGCCGTGGGACCGGAGGTGTTTTTTGACCTCTTTCCGGAAATCCTGATGCCCGAGGAACAGCTCAAGGCGTTTCATCGCCAGAGGAACGCCTGCATCGCGGGTCGGAAGCTCATCGAAGAGTACGGCTGGAAGCTGGGTGACACCATCACCCTCACGGGCAACATCTATCCTGGGGAATGGCGGTTCGTGCTCCGGGGAATCTACCGAGGGGCCACCAAGACCGTAGACGAGACCCAGTTCTTTTTCCACTGGGATTACCTGGATGAGAGCCTCAAGAAGCAATCGTCGGGCCGGAGCGGGATGGTTGGATGGTACGCGGTCCAGATACGGGACCCCTCCCGGGCGGGAGCCATCTCCCAAGCCATCGACGCCATGTTCAAGAACTCCTGGGCGGAAACCTTGACGGAGACGGAAAAGGCCTTTCAAGTCGGCTTCGTGGCCATGACCGAAGCCATTGTGACGGCCATTCGCGTGGTTTCTTTCGTGGTGATCGGAGTGATCCTGGTGATTTTGGCCAATACCATGGCCATGACGGCTCGAGAGCGTCTTTGGGAATACGCGGTATTGAAAACCCTGGGATTTGGAAACGGGTTTCTCTGGGTGTTGATCGCGGGGGAATCCGTCGCCATTTCCCTGGCGGGCGGCCTCCTGGGAACCCTGCTGTCCTTTCCCATCGCCGGGGTATTCGCCCAACGGCTGGGGACTCTTCTTCCCATTTTCCACATCAGCCTGCAGACCATTCTTCTGAATTTTGTCGTGAGCATCGCCATCGGGCTCATCGCCGCCCTCCTTCCCGCCTGGAGAGCCTGCCGGGTAAAAATTGCCGAAGCCCTGACCCATGTCGGCTAGATCGTTCGGACCTGCGGTTTCCGCCGCCTCGTACGGAGGGAAAATCGCCATCCTGTGGAATTTCTTTCTGAAAGTATTCGACTATGAACCCTATCCGCCGAAGCCCCGAGAAGGATCCGGGAATTCACCTCCTCGTTGGATTCCGAGGGCAAACCTTTGAAGAAGAACTGAAAGCCCTGGTGCATGAATATTGCATAGGCGGAATTGTGCTCTTCAAGAGAAACATCGAAGCTCCCGAACAGCTTCGTTGCCTCTTGGAAGATGCCCAGGCATTCGCCCGGGAATCCCTGGGACGGCGACTTTGGGTGGCCGTGGACCAGGAGGGAGGCCCGGTCCAGAGGCTGGGTCCCGGCTTTTTCCAGCTTCCCTCCGCTCATGAACTCGGCGTCGCAGGCGCCCGTTCCGTGAAGGAGTGGGGGAAAAAGGCCGCCATGGACCTGCGGAGAATGGGCATTCAGATCAACCTGGCACCGGTCCTGGACCTGGTGGGCCGGGATTCGACCCATTTTATGGAAGCCCGCTCCTTGGGCTGGGACTCCGAGCAGGTGGCCGACCTGGGAAAGCTTTGGATTCGGGTCCTTCAGGAAAACGGGGTGTCGGCCACGGCCAAGCACTTTCCCGGCCTGGGGCGGGCGGAATCCGACCCTCATCATTATGCTCCGGTCATCCACTGGGCCGATGAAGAAGACATGAACCGAGACCTCCATCCTTTTCGCGAAGCCATCCGTGCCGGTGTCCACTGCGTGATGACTTCTCACGCCCTTTATCCTCTCCTCGATCCCCGGTGGCCCGCCACCTTGTCGCCCCAAATCAACGGGGAATGGTTGAGAGGGAAGCTGGGATTCCAGGGGGTCCTTTTATCCGACGATATGGACATGGCGGCCGTCTCGGAGAGGTATTCCGTGGAGGAGATTGCCAGGCAGGGGTTTGCCTCCACTCTGGACTTTTTCCTGTCCTGTCAGGTATCGGAAAACATCGAGCCCCTGGCCCGCGCCCTGGCCGACGGTTGCCGCCGGGACCCCGTGATGGCCCAGGCCCATCAAAGCTCTTTGGAGAGGCTCGAAAGGTTGAAAAAACGCCATGATGGCTAATGGAAGCCCGCCCGGCATTCCGCCGGGAGGAGCAAGGGAACGGGTATCCGGACGGCGCCGCACGGCGGCCGTGTTCCTGGCGGCGATCCTCACCGTCCTGGGGATATCGGCCGGGAACTCGTCCGGTCAATCTCGGCAAGTCCTCATTCTCCATTCCTACCATAGCGGGCTCACCTGGACCGATTCGGTCATGGACGGGATCAAGAGGGGTTTTTCCGAAAGCAAAATCGACGTTCAGCTCAGCGCCGAATACCTGGACGCCCGGCGATACCCGGACCCGGCTAGCAGCAAACCCTTTCGGGACCTCATTTTGCTCAAGTTGCAGACCCTCACCCCGGACCTGATCCTGGTTTCCGACAACAGCGCTCTCGCGTTCCTGCTCGAGTTCCGGCAGCGGCTTTTTCCCCAGGTTCCTGTCGTATTCTGCGGCATCAACGATTTTCATCCTTCCATGATCATGGAGCACCGGCAAATCACCGGCGTGGCCGAGGAGATTTCGGTTCTCGAGACCGTTCAGCTGGCCATGCGACTCCAGCCCGAAACCCGGGAGATCATTGTCATCGGCCGCACCTCGGTGCCCGCCGACAAGGCCAATCGGGACAGTTTCACCGCCGCCCTCTCCGATCTTCCCAGCCAGCTCAAGGTCCGCTTTTGGGACGACTTCCCCCTCCAGGAGCTGAAAACCAAACTCGAGGAACTCAGACCGGGGTCCGTCGTCTTCATCAACGGCCTGCTCCAGGATGAAACCGGACACCAGCTCATGTACGGGGAAACCACCCGGTGGATCTCCCGGCACAGTCCCGTTCCCGCCTATTCTTTTTGGGATGTCTACCTGGGTCACGGCATCGTCGGGGGGAAGCTGGTGAGCGGGTACCACCAAGGGAAAACGGCCGCCCAATTGGGTTTACGGATACTGAAGGGGGAAAGTGCCGATCACATCCCGGTCATCACGGGAGGGCAGGCAAACCTTTACATGTTCGACTACCGGCAGCTGGAGAGGTTCCATATCCCCTCCTCCGCCCTTCCGGACAATGCCAAGGTCCTCCATCTCCCGGAAGCCTTTTATCACCGGCACAAAAAGCTGGTGTGGGTCACCGGAGCGATCATCGCGACCCTGAGCCTCTTTGTGGTGCTGCTGGCCTCGAGCATTCTTCGTCGACGACGGGCGGAAGCGGCCTTGCGAGAAAGCGAGGAGAAGTATCGCGAGCTGGTTCAGAACGCCAACAGCATCATTCTTCGCATGGATCCCCAGGGGAAAATCACCTTCTTCAATGAATATGCAGAAAGTTTTTTCGGATACCGCCAGGAGGAGATCCTGGGCAAGAGCGTCCTGGAGACCATCCTGCCCGAAAAGGAACACGGCGGCCGGGACCTTCGCGCCGTGCTCCGGGATACCATCACTCACCCGGAAGACCATCCGGTGCAGGAACACCAAAACATTCGCCGAAACGGCGAGAGAGTCTGGATCGCATGGGGCAACAAACCCATCCGGGACGACCGGGGGGATCTCGTGGAGATCCTTTGCGTTGGAAATGACGTGACCGAGCGCAGACAAGCCGAAGAGGCCCTGCGGGAAAGCGAACTGCGCTGGCAGTTCGCCCTGGAAGGGGCCGGAGACGGTCTTTGGGACTGGAATACTCGGACCGACGAGGTGTACTTCTCACCCCAGTGGAAAGCAATGCTGGGATACGGGGAGGAGGAAATCCCCCACCGGCTCTCCGAATGGGACCGCAGGGTACACCCCGAAGACAAGGAATACGTCTACCGGGAAATCGAGAGGCACTTTTCGGGCCAGACTCCCCTCTACACCAGTGAGCATCGTCTCCTTTGCAAGGACGGGACGTACAAATGGATCCTGGATCGGGGGAAAGTAATCCGCCGGGATGAAGACGGGAAGCCCCTGCGCATGATCGGCACTCACACCGACATGACGGAGCGGAGACGAGGCGAGTCCGACCGGATCGAGATGGAACGGCAGCTTCTCTACGCCCAGAAGCTCGAGAGCCTGGGGGTCCTGGCCGGAGGAATTGCCCACGATTTCAACAACCTGCTCATGGTGATCCTGGGAAACCTGGACCTGGCTTTGCATGAAATCCCCTCCCAGTCCTCCGCAGCCCAAAGCATCGAACAGGCCATCCTTGCGTCCCGTCGAGCGGCGGATCTCACCCTTCAGATGCTCGCCTACTCGGGCAAGGGCCGCTATTTTCTCGAAGACTTCAGCGTCGGGGAGTTGATCCGGGAAAACGCCCACCTTCTTCGGGCATCCATCTCCAAGCACTCGGCTCTCGTGGTTCAAACGGAGGCAAACCTGCCGCACATTCGTGCGGACCGCGGTCAGGTTCAACAGGTGCTCATGAACCTCATCACCAACGCATCCGAGGCCATGGGAGAGAAGGGAGGAGCCATCCGGGTTCATGCGGGGGTCGGGGATTTTGATCGGGCGGAGCTTGCCCGGAGCAAAACCGACGAGAAACCCCCGCCGGGACCCTATGTCTTCGTAGAAGTCAGGGACACGGGATGCGGCATGAACGAGGAAACCCTGAGGCGTTTGTTCGAGCCCTTCTTCACGACGAAATTCCTGGGCAGAGGCCTGGGGATGGCGGCGGTTCTGGGGATCGTCCGCGCTCACCACGGGGCCATCTTCGTGGATTCCAAAAACGGGGAAGGAACGAACGTTGCGGTATTGTTTCCCGTATCCGGGGAGGCTCGGCCGGCCGCCGAAGAAATTGAGGAAAGACAAAAAGAGGTCTCCCCGGCTGTTGAACCCTCGGGGGACGTTTCGACCCGGGCGATCTTGGTGGTGGATGATGAAGACCTGGTGCTCGAAGTGTGCGGCACCATGCTGGAGAGCCTGGGCTATCGGATCCTGACCGCCACGAACGGAGAGGAAGGGGTGAAGGTGTTCGAGGAAAACGCCGGGGACATCCTGTGCGTCTTCCTGGATCTCACCATGCCTCGCATGGACGGGGTTCGAGCCTTCCACGAAATGCGTCGCATTCGGCCGGACGTGACGGTCATCCTTGTCAGCGGATACAGCCAGGACGAAGCCACCCAACGATTTGCCGGAGAAGGGCTCGCGGCTTTTCTCCAAAAGCCCTTCGGAATTCAAAAGCTGGCAACGACCCTCAAGGAAGCCCTGGGGCACGAACGGCCCTAAGTTGGGGGCCTGGAGGCCGGGGGACGGGGCCCGGCCGAAGCCTTTCTGCGTCGATCCCGCTTACAGCCGTGACCACTGCATTCACAACCAGGTGCGATGGAGTGCGGCGACCCTTTGCGGAAGCCGGTTGGCTTCGGACCGAGGATGCCCGGGAGACGAATCGGTGGCGCCGTATTGCAGGGCGGTGCAAGAGGCTCCTCACCGGACACCCGTGTTTGAGGTCGGGATCGGAAGTTCGGGGCAGGCTCGATTCCAGGTCCGTGGATTTGAGGGCACAGGCGGAGGTTTCCGCGACGCCGCAGGAAGCGGCGTCGCCCTGGTCCGCCTGTTCCCCCGTGTGGGTTCAACCCCGGTCTGCCGGGAATGATGCCCGGCGGTCGCACAGAGCCCCCTCAGGCGTCCAAGTCCCGGAGCAGGTCGTGGAGGCAATCTTCGGCCCGGTATCCTTGGAGTCGGGCCAGATTGACGAGGGACAGCAGCAATTGGGCAAAGTCCCGGCCCGAAGGGTCCCCTCCCCCGTGGATCCTCGAGGCCAGGTCTTCCATGCGGTTTCGCAGGTCTTCGAAAAGTCGCCTCGGATCGTTCCAGGGGGATCCCTCCCGATGGGAAAGACGGGAGACCGTGCGGTAAGCCCGCATCAGGGCGGGCAGCGTTTCGGGAACCGCCGAGGGGTTTTTCCCCCGGCCGCTTTTTTCATCGGCCTTGATCTTTTCCCAGTTGTCCTTGACCTCTTCGGCGGTCTTTGCCGTGACGTCTCCGAAGACGTGGGGATGCCGCCGTATCATCTTTTCCGTGATCCGGTCGCACACCTCTTCCAGGGTGAAATGACGATCTTCCTCGTAGAGGTGCACCAGGAACAGGGTCATGAAGAGCAGGTCTCCGAGCTCTTCGGCCGCTTCGGAGGCGGACCCGGTGCGAACCGCCGCCGCCGCTTCATGGGCTTCTTCGATGAGATAGGCCTGAACGCTCGCCGGGGTTTGTTTCCGGTCCCACGGGCAGCCGCCCTCCCCTCTCAGCCGGTCGATGATCTCCCAGATTCCTCGTAGTTTGTCCCAACGTGAACGATGATCACAATTCCTCATGGGGCGACTTCTCTTTTCCTCTCTTTCCGGGGGACGGCTTTGACGCCTCCCGGGATTGGTCCGACCAATACTTTTCGATTTCCCTTCGCTTCCGGTGGAATTGATCCTGGAGGCGTTGGGGCGTCGCCATGACCAGGATACGGGCGAACTGGTGGACGTAGGGCAGCAGGGTCGATCGGCGCAAATGCGGGCTCTCCGAGGGCAGAAAAAGGGTCAGGAGCCACACCAGGATTACGGCAAGGACCCCGGCCTTGGCGAAACCCACGGTGCCGCCCAGGAGGCGGTCCAGGAAACCCAAACCCGTCAGGCGAAGCAGTTTCCCCAGGAAGTATCCCAGCATTCCCACGCACAACCAGGTGAGGAAGAAAATCAGCAGAAAGCTGAGAACCGGGGCGAACCCCACCTTTGGAAGGGTGTCGGCGATCTGACGGGCCAGGGCTTCATGATTGCGCGAAGCCAGCAAAAATCCCCCCAGAACGCCCCCAATCCCAAAGACCTGAGAAACGGCCCCCCTCCAAATTCCTCGAAGGATGCAGATCCCTCCGACCACTACGATGACCCAGTCCAGTCCGTTCATTCGTTCTCCAGATCCTGCCGGGACAATGACTTATGGGTTCGGATTTCGCCCCGCATGCAGTATAATCCGCCGTTGTCCGGGATAGGATCATACATTTTTTCTCGGAAAAACACCACGCCGCCGACCCTGTCGAGGAAGGGCCAAGCGTTTTCCCCGCCACGGAGAGAGGCGAAGACGGCGGTTGCGGGGTGCACGGTCGGGGTTTCCAGGAAGCAGGAAGAGCGAGGGGCCGGGAGACGACGGCTTCCGGGAAAGGGGCGCACGGATGTACCGGGAAATTCGCAAAGGTCGCACGATCATGGGACGGCTCGCCAAGGGGGTGGACTTATTGGCTGCCCTGGAACAGGTGTGCCGGGAAACGGGGGTGAACCTGGGGGAACTGACGGCCATCGGAGCCGTCAGTAAGGCTCGGGTGGGCTATTATGACCAAGAACGGCGCGTATACGCCTTCGAACAATGGGATCGTCCGCTGGAGATCCTCTCACTTGCCGGAAACGTTTCCCTCAAGGACGGGGGGCCTTTTGTCCATGCCCACGTCACCCTGGCCGACGATCGGGGAAGAGGATTCGGAGGGCATCTGGCGGAAGGCACCGCGGTATTTGCCTGTGAATTCGTTCTCCGGGAATACCTGTCGGAGAAAGAATACGTGCGGGCCCCGGACGCGGACACGGGTCTTTCCCTCTGGAAGGATGCGGGATAAGCCTTCTGGCGCATCCCCCGGACCTGAAAGCCCGGGGGTTCGCCCTCGGGAGCCGTAACCTCGATCTTTGATCCACCGGCGGGGCCCGGACGCAGCCGATGAATCGGCCAGGCCGGAGGACCCGGGTGTCCGCCGCTCCGCTCAAGCGGTTTGCGTCAGGAGTTCTCTCCCTCCTCCTCCCTTTTCCGCTCGATATACCGGGAGAATTCCTCCATGACATCCGCCTGGCCTCCGCAGTTGTAAGAAACGACGTTTTTCAGGTGGATGAAGGAATCCAGATCCATCTTCCGGAATTGGACGGCCACTCCTTCTTCCGCTTGCCGCACCACAATTCCCTGCAATGAGATGCTCAACTCCGAAGAACTGCCCGACAGGAGGATCTCCAACTCGACGGGCTCGTTCACGGAGATCGGCTCCGGAGTTTTTAGAAGCAGGCCGTTCAAGCTGAGGTTTTCCAAATCGCACACAAGGGTCTTCTGGGAACACTTCACGATTGCCTCGGATTGAAAGGGAATCCGCGTGAAGCTTCGCTTTTCCTCACCGGCTGGTTCCATAAATCGATCCACTCCTCTGAAAAAGGGTTCGCTCAAACCGGACCGTTCGTGGGCACTTTGCCCGATAGGGGGTAGAAACTGCAATCCTGGGAAATGGGAGACCCGTTTCTTATTTCCCGTCACCCTAATCCGGAATCCGTGGAATGACAACTCGAAAATTCCCGTTCGAAATCCATGGGGTTGCGGCATGCCGAGGGCCGCCGAACGGTGCTCCCGTGTGCTTTTATCCGGAATCCGGGCTCACCCCTTCTCCCGGATTCCACCCAAAACAGGACCCGGCGACGGCGTTGAGTCCATGCAAGTTGACTAATGACGGAAACGAGAATAGAAGGAAGTAACCTCAACCCCCATTTGGATGAATACATTCTATGAAACGGTCATCTGACAGAGACGATCCGGTCCAAAAGATCTCGATTAACGGATTGAGCGAGAGGGAATTCCTCTCTGTATACAATGCGGGCAAAGTTCTTAAGCTGAACGTCGGCGACAACCTCGTGAAGGAGAGTACGCCGGGCGACCTGCTCTTCCTGGTTCTCAAGGGCAACTTGGCCGTGTGCGAGGAATTCCCCGGCGACTCCGGCGATGTCGTGTTTCGGGAAGGCGACTGGATAGGGGAAGGAGCGGTTCCGGAGCCGCTCGATGGAAGGGGTTTCCTGACGGCCCGAAAACCGTCTTTGGTATTGGCCCTGGATCCCTCGGCCCTGGAAAACCTGGACCCTGGGGTGCGGAACTTTGTCTGGAGAAAGCTCCACAAGGGGTTGTTGGCGAGGATTCGTTCCTTGGAAAAGAGTTCGAGGGATCTGTTTTCCTCCAGCCGTCGGCAAGGGATGCAGATGCGGGAGCTCCTCCGGAAAAGGACCCGGGGCTACGAGCAGTCGGAAATCATCCTGAGCATCCTCAAGAACGTGCCCCGTTTGCCCATGCACGTATCCAAGCTGGTGCAGGTGTTGTCCCAGGAGGGCACTTCGGCACGGGAAGTGACCCAACTGGCCAAGGAGGATCCCTCCCTGGTGGGCGAGATCCTCAAAACGGTCAACTCTTCCTATTACGGTCTTCAGAAAAGGATCTCCGACCTTTCCTACGCCATTGTCTATCTGGGGTTCAACCAGGTCTACCAGATCGTCATCGCCAACGGCTTGCGCAAAGCGATGCCCCGCACACACAGGTTCGAGGAGCTCTACGAACACTCGGTGGTCATCGCCCACCTGGCTTTCGAAATCGGGCAGCTCTACGACCGGCGGAAGTCTTCCACCATGGGCACCATTGCCCTCCTGCATGAAATCGGAGAGAGCGTGGTGCTGCTGCTCAAGGCCCAGAATCCCCGATGGTCCTTTTTCATCGACATGCTGGAGCCTTCCAAGGTCGCTGCCATGCTGCTCAAGGATTGGAACATTCCCGACAATATCTGTGAGACGGTGGAATACCAGTACTATCCGGAGTTTGTACCTCCGGGGGACATACCCACCCCCTACAAAGACTGTGTCGCCGTGCTGTACCTGGCTCACGCCGCATGCGACTGCATCGGGGGCGGTGCCGAAGGCATCCTCAGGCAGCCTTACCTCAAGGATTACCTTCAATTTCTCGACATGCCCGAGGCAACCGTCAGCGGTCTCCTGGACAAATATGTGCTCACGGACTTGAACATGAAGATCCATACCTTACCCAAGCACGTACAGTCATTCATTCTAAAAAGGAAGGGGGGGTGAGCGCCGTATCGAGATCGAGGGATGATTCCCGGCGCCTTTGACGCGCCCGGCCGTGAGCCCCGGCTTGAGCGCAACGGGGGGACGGGAATGGAGGAGCACCAGGGTAAGCAATAATCCACGGACACCAGGAAGGAGGTCACTCATGAATTGGATGGGTTTGTTGGTTGCGCTACTGATCTCGGTCATGACGCTCCAGGTCGCTCCCGTCTACGCGGAGGGAATGCAGGACGATGTCGATCAGGCGGTTACGATTATCAAGCGTTTTCAAGATATTCCGGAAAAATCCATTCCCAGGACGGTGCTTCGGGATGCCCGGGGTATTGCCGTCCTTACCGTGATCAAAGCCGGGTTCATTGTGAGCGGCAGGGGCGGAACCGGGGTGGTGGTGGCCCGGACCAAGAAGGGATGGAGCGGACCTTCGGCCATCGGGACCGGCGGGGCGGGATTCGGCCTCCAGATTGGAGCCCAGGTTTCCGAATTCGTGTTTATCCTCAATACCGATGAGGCCGTGCGGGCCTTCTCCCGGGAGGGGAACGTGACCCTCGGGACGGACCTCAGTGTGGCGGCCGGGCCTATCGGCCGAAGCCTGGGAGTGGGGGTGACTCCCGTGGCGGCTGTCTACACCTACAGCCGAAGCCAGGGACTTTTTGCCGGGGTTTCTCTCGAGGGAACGGTGATCGGGACCAGAAACGATGCCAACACCAAATACTACGGAAAGCCCGTCAGCCCCCACGACATCCTGACGGGGAGGGTGAAAGCGCCCGCCGGAGCCAGGGCACTCCAGAAAACCCTTGCCAAGTACTAACCGGGTTTCGGGTCGGCAGTTCCAAAGAAGAACCGTCACGGACCGGGTTCCGGCTCCGTGACGGTTTTTTCGGCCCCTCAGACCGCCTCGATGGGGTCGTATCCGTCACAAATGGGGTCCAGGATCTTCCGGGATTCCTCGGGGAGGTCCAGGAACTGCACGCCGAATCCCGGAGGGTAGTAGACCACTTGCCCCCGATTCACCCAGGTCACTCTTCCCCGGCAGGAAAGAGGAGAATCCTTTCCCAGCCAGAGTTGGAGATGAATCTGGCTCGAAGGCGGCACCTTTTGACTCGTGATGACAAAGATTCCTCCCGGGCAGATGTCCAAAGTCACCCCGTCGTGAACCACATCTTCGTTTTTCCATTGAATCCGTATGACTTTTCGGGTCCGCTTGCTTGATCGCCGATCCATGCCCTCTCCCTGCGCGGAATCTCCAACCAATGCGACCGCCTTCCCAAGACGTTCCCCGCCGTGGGGTCCCCTTCAATGGGATGAAATTATACCCTCGACTCTCCGGGACCCAAAGAGAAAAGACCCGCCCGCATCGGGCCGTCGGCCGCCGGTTTGGAGGGATTGGGTTGAAATGTGGAAGGGTCCTTGGGGACGGTCTTGTCCTCCCAGGCTCCTGGTCCCGCATCCCGCCGGTGCCAAAGGATCCAACCGACGGCCCGACGGCCGGGAGTCCGCCCCACGACTCGGACCCGCTAGGAGGGAGCCGGCCCGGGGCGGGAGGAGGGCTCGGGACCCTTGGAGACCCTCACATACACCGCGTCCCGTCCCCGTCGCTGGATGGACCCGCTCCCGCCGTTGTGGCGGATTACCTTGAGCATTCGATCCAGTTGTTCATGGGCGCAGATGATTCCAAAACTGTTTCCTTCGCGCAGAAATCTGAGACGCAAACTTACGTCCAGGTATCCCGCTCAGCAGTCTCCCCGGTAGTCCGCCCACTCCGAGTGATTCTCTCCCTCGTTCAGTCGGTCAGGCATACCTCCGCTTCCCTGGTGAGGTCCACGCGAATTTCGTACACTCCCCGGGAGAAGGAAGTCTCCATGAGGTACCCCGATCTTTGAAACACTCCCAGTACCTTCTCGTTTCCCAGAGTACTGTAGGCCACCAAGGTGCGGATCTTCTTACGGCGGGCGATGCGCATCAGGTGGTGGACAAGGAAACTGGCGATCCCTTTTTTCCCGAAGTCCGGATGGACCGCAAAGTCAATCTCCCCCTCGAGGTTTTCTTCCTTCAACAGGTATCGGGCAATGGCGATGATTCTCTCGGCATCCACCTCGCCCACCAGTCCGAAGAGGGTCAATTCGCGGTCATAATCGATATTGACCATGCGTTGAACGTCGTAATGAGGGTACACCCTCATGTTCGACAGAAACCGGACGTAGGCTTCCTCCCTGGGCAAAGAGTAGAAGAATTCCTTGAGCGCCCGTTCATCGGTGGGTTTGGCAGGCCTGAAGAAGACGGTCAGGTCCGTATCGAAGAGTTGCGAGGTTTCGTGCTCGGCCGGGTAAACGGCCTTGGGGGCGATTACCGGAAAGGCCTCCTGCCGCAGGTAGTTGAATTCGTAGGCCGCCCGCATCAATTCTTCCCGAAAGTCGGGGTGTGCAATCCCGATGAGAGCCAGGGCCCGCTCCCGGATGCTTTTGCCGTGCAACTGGGCAATGCCGTATTCGGTCACCACGTATTGAACGCCGCCCCGGGTGGTCACGACCCCGCCCCCTTCGGTCAAACTCCGGACGATCCGGGACCTCTGGCCGTCCAAGGTCGTCGAGGGGAGAACCACGATGGCTTTTCCCCGGTACGAATGCCGGGCGCCTCGAAGAAAATCGATGGTTCCTCCCACTCCGCTGTAAATCTCATACCCCACGGAATCGGCGCATACCTGCCCCGTAAGGTCCACTTCCAGGGCGGAATTGATGGAAACCATCTTGTCGTTTTCCGAGATCACCATGTAATTATTTGTGTAATCAATGGGATACATTGCCACCATGGGATTGTTGTGGACAAAATCGTAGAGCTCCCGGGACCCCAAACAGAAGCTGGCGACAATCTTACCCGGATGAAGGGTCTTGCGGGCATTGGTAATGACCCCCTTCTTGGCCAGGTACATGTAGGTGTCCGTGAGCATGTCGGCATGGACGCCCAGGTCCTTCTTGTCGTGAAGGGCATAGAGAACGGCGGTGGAAATGCTTCCGACCCCCACTCGGATGGTGGAGCCGTCTTCGATGAGCTTGGCCACATGCCTGCCGATATCTTCGGCGATCGGGTTCATCAGCGGCTGGCCTACCTCGAGAAGGGGCTCTTCGTGCTCGACGATGGCATGAAGGTCCCGCAGGTGGATGAAGGAATCTCCCAGGGTCCTGGGCATCTGGGGGTTGACCTGGGCGATGATGAACTTGGCGTTTTCTGCGGCGGCCTTGACAATGTCCACGGCAATGCCGTAACTGCAGAACCCGTGCTGGTCCGGAGGGGAAACCTGAATGAGGGCGATGTCCACCCGGACGGCCCCGGTGCGGAAAAGGTCGGGAATGTCTCCCAGGTTGATGGGAGTATAATCGGCGCGCCCTTCGGCAACGGCCTCCCGGCTTGCCGCAGCCACAAAGAAGGATTTTAGCCGGCATTTGTCAAAGAAGCTCGCTTCGGTGTACCCGCTTCGTCCCACACTGAGAATGTGCAGGATTTCCACATCGGCCAGGAGCGGTACGATTTCCTCGAGGGCGCGGACGAGATGCTGAGGCTCTCCGCACCCGGAACCGATGAAAACCCGGTTGCCGCGCTTGATTTTTCGCAGGGCCTTGGCCGCGGTGGTTTTCTTTGCCTGGTACATGGACTGCCAGGGCCGAGCGTTGGAACCTTCTCGGTCAAAAACCGTTGGTTGGGCGGAAATGTCTGCCATGGGCTCGTCCTCGTATGGGACTCAAGATCTCAGCCTTGTCCCGTCTGTGGGGTCCGGTAGCTCAAAAAGGTGGCCAGAAGGGCGCCGGCGGCAATCATGCTGAGGCACAGCACCTGCCCCATGGTGAAAAGACCCGCGAGGAAGCCGATCTGGGGGTCCGGCTCCCGGAAGAACTCGAGGAAGAACCGGAAGGCCCCGTAGAACACGAGGAAGAAGACCACCATCATTCCGTCCCGGAAGTCCTTCTTCCTGAGGACCCAAAGGAGCAGGAAAAGCACGAGTCCTTCCAGAAACGCTTCATAGAGCTGGGAAGGATGGCGCGGAACGGGTCCGCCTCCCGGGAAAACCATGGCCCAGGGCACTTGGGTGGGACGCCCCAGGAGCTCTCCGTTGATGAAGTTTCCGATTCGCCCCAGTCCCAATCCGACGGGAACGGTGACGGCGGCACTGTCGGCAATCACCCAAAAGGGAAGGTTTCTTCGCCTGCAAAAGATCAAGCCGGCAAGAACGGCCCCCACAAGCCCCCCGTGAAAAGACATGCCTCCCCGCCAGGTGGCGATGATTTCCAGGGGGTTTTCCAGGTAGAAAAGGTATGAGTGGTATTGATAGAATACCAGGTAGCCCAACCGAGCGCCCACAATGAGGCCGATGGCCAGGTAAAACACGAGGTCCTGGGCAACGACTCCCACGAGGCCGACCTGGCGGGATCGTTCCTGCCTTTGAATGAAAAAATAGGCCGCGACAAAGCCCAGAACGTACATGACGCCGTACCATCGAATATGAATCGGGCCGATGGTGACGAGGTCCGGATCAATTTGCGGATACGGAATCATCGTGGACTGCACCTCTTTCCAACCGGGAATGTACGCGGATAACATAGCACTCCGGGGGCGGCAATTCAACCGGAGAGGCCCTCCTCGGGAATGATGGCGGGAGAGCGGCCATCGGGATCGTCTCCGGTTGGGGAACGGGGCGGGAAGGTCTTTTTTCCAGGGGACCGCCGTCGGCACGGAGCGGCCCCCGACTTCGAGGGGCCGTCGGACGGGACCGCGGACCTCGGGAGCCAAAAAGCCGGCTGCACCGCGTTGACAGCCGGCCGAAACCTGTGACATAGTAAGTATTTGGCAAGGGACATGCCGCATGGGTGGAGAGAGATCTTGGAGTCTTCTGCAACGGAACCGTTTGGATGTCTCATCCATGGTCGATTGGAAATGGGAGCGGAGACCTACCCCGTCTTCAACCCTTCAACGGGTGAAGTCTTTGCCCGGGTCACCACCGCCGATCGATCCATGGTTCACCGGGCCCTGGAGAGTGCCCGGGAGAGTCGTGGGTCCTGGCAACGCCTCCCGTCGTCCGAACGGGCGGACCTTCTCCACAGGCTGGCCGCAAAGGTCCGAGAACAAGCGGACCCGTTGACTTTCCTCCTGTGCAACGAAGTGGGAAAGCCTACTCAGAGCGCCCGGGAAGAGGTGCACCACACGGCCGCCCTCCTGGATTTCTTTGCCGAGGAGAGCCTTCGGCTTCTGGGACGGATACCCCTGCGCGGGTACCCCGGGGAACAGGTCCTCATTGTGAGGATGCCCGTGGGAGTGGTGGTCGCCATCACGCCGTTCAATTATCCGTTGAGCACCCTGGCATGCAAGATGGCTCCGGCCTTGGGAGTCGGTTGTACCGTGGTGGCCAAGCCGGATGAACATGCTCCCCTGAGCACCATCGAGATGGCAAAGCTGGCTTTGGAGGTGGGCTTTCCCCCGGGAGTGCTCAATGTCGTCACGGGCCCGGGGCCCGAGGTGGGACCTCTCTTGGTGGACCACCCCATCCCGGGGTTGATTGCGTTCACGGGGAGCCTCGAGGTCGGCAGGCAGGTGCAGGCCATCAGCGCCCGGTGGGTTCGCAAGGTAGTGCTCGAACTGGGAGGCCATTGCCCGGCCTTTGTCTGCCATGACGCCGACTGGCCCGCTCTTCTGGATTCGCTGGTATTGCAGAGCCTGAAAAACAGCGGCCAATACTGCTACCGTCCCAGCCAGATCTTTGTGGACGGCAGGATCTACGAGGATTTCGAGAAGCGATTCATTGCCCGGGCGGCCCAATGTCGAGTCGGGGCCGCATGGGAACCCGACGTGGACCTGGGCCCTCTGAACAACCGGGAGCTCCTGGCCAAGGTCGAGGAACAGGTTCGGGGGGCCGTGCAGGAAGGGGCACACCTGGCCCTGGGGGGCTATGTCCCGGAGCGTCCCGGATTCTTCTATGCCCCCACCGTCCTGACCTGCGTGAAACCCCAGACGGCCATCATGCAGGAAGATGTGTTCGGACCGGTGGTCATGCTCCACCGAGCCGAGGACATGGAGGCTGCCGTCGACCAGGCCAACGCGTCTCCCCACGGTCTGGCGGCTTATCTTTTCACCCGGGATCTGGGATCTGCCATGGAATGGGCAAGCCGCATCGAGGCGGGCAGCGTTTGGGTCAATCGAATCCACCAGGCATATCCCGAGGCCCCTTTCGGGGGGATGAAGCAAAGCGGCTTGGGACGGGAAAAGGGTCATGCGGGCGTGGAAGAATTCACGGAGTTGAAAACCATTTACCTGTCTTACGGAAGTCCACCCCTCAACAAATAGGAAGGCCGAACGCCATGTTGCCCATTGTGTGTGTTGTAGGTGCGTCCAACGTGGGGAAGACCACGTTCCTGGAAAAGCTCATCCCGGAATTGACGAAGAGGGGGTACCGGGTGGGATGCCTCAAACACGATGCTCACAGTTTCGAGATGGACCACCCGGGAAAAGACACGTATCGCCACCGGCAGGCAGGGGCCCGGACCATTGCCATCGCATCCCCCGATCAGGTCGCGGCCATCCGCCGGGTGGACTCGGAACCTTCCCCGGAAGAAATGGCGGCACGGCTCTTCTGGGACGAGGACATCCTTTTGACGGAAGGCTACAAACGTTCCAATTTACCCAAAATCGAGGTCTTTCGCTCGGCAATCGAGTCCAAACCCATCTGCACCCGGGAGGACCACCTGGTGGCCCTGGTGACCGATGATGCCGTGGACGTCCAGGTCCCGCGATTCAGGTTTCATGAAGCGGACAAGGTGGCGGATTTCATCGAGGAACGATTTCTGAAACATCGCAAAAAGCACGGGGTCCTCGTGCAGCTCGACGGAAAACAGCTCCCCATGAAGGAATTCGTGCGGGATTTCGTGGTGGGAGCCATCCGCGGAATGCTCTCGAGCCTGCGGGGCTGGGAAGATCCCCGGACGGTGCACATCCACATCCGTTTGAAGGACCGTTAGGTGGTCACGGGGGCCATTCTGGCCGGGGGCAGAAGTCGGCGGTACGGGAGGAACAAGGCGCTGGAGGTCTTTGACGGCCTGCGGCTCATTGATCGGGGAACGGCTTCCTTGGAACCCTATTGTGCCCCCGTGTTCGTGGTTGCCAACGATCTTTGGGAATACGCGGATGTGCAGGCGGTCCTCCTGCGGGACCTCATTGCCCACCAGGGCCCCCTGGGAGGCATCGCCACGGCTTTGTGGTTCAGTCCCCACGAATGGGTGTTCGTCAAGGCCGCGGATATGCCCTTCCTGGTTCCCGAGCTCCTGACCCTGATGTTGGGAGCAAAGGAAGGCTTCGATGCCGTGGTTCCCGTACACAGGGAACTCTACGAGCCGCTGCTGGCTCTCTACCATCGCAGATGTCTTCCGGCAGTCAACCGGGTCCTGGAAGGACCCGAAAGGAAGGTCATCGCCTTTTACCGGCAGGTAAAGGTTCGCTTTCTCCAGGAGTTCGAGTGGAAAACCGTGGATCCCAAGGCCCTCAGCTTCATGAATGCCAACACCCCCGAAGAAATGGCGGCCCTGGAATGGAACTGGAAAAAGCACGGGAGCTGACGCTCCAACTGGCTCGGCCTGCGGGAGTGGAGTGGCTCTGGCTGGATGACGCCCTGGGCAGGGTCCTGGCCCTGGACATCAAGGCGGAACGCAGCCTGCCCTCGAATCCACGCTCCCTTTTTGACGGGTATGCCTTGGGCGGCGAACACACCCGGAGGGACCCGGGAATCGGTCTCGTCCAACTGGACCTCGAGCCCGGGCTCCTGGCCGCAGGGGACTTCCGTGAGGGACCCCTGGGCCCAGGACAATGTATCCGGGTCCTTACGGGCGCATCCCTTCCCGGCGGCTGCGACGCCGTCATTCCCGAAGAAGAAACCCTCCCGGGGGGGGATCGAGTGGAGATCCGGGGGCCGGTGTCTCCCGGTTTCGGAATCCTGCCTGCAGGCAGCGACGTTCGGGAAGGGGACACGCTGCTCACCCGGGGTTGTTTCCTTACCCCGTCGCGGCTGGCCATGCTCGTGGCCGTGGGCGTCACCCGGGCACCCGTGTTTCGGCGCCCCGCGGTGGCGGTTTTGGCCACGGGGGATGAAGTCGTCGAGTTGGGGGAGTCGGCGGGAAAGTCCGGGATTTTCTGCAACAATCGATACCTGTTGAGCTGGTTGGCAGGCTTGTACGGGGCCGAGGTGGTTCAGCTGGGGACCTCCCCCGACGACCCCCGGATCATTGCCGCCCGGTTGGAAGAGGCCCGAGCCGACGTGTTGATCACCACGGGGGGAACGGGTCGAGGGGAAAGAGATTGCGTATCGAGGGTCTGGCAGATGTTGGGGGTGGAGCCTCTCTTCCGACAGCTGAACGTATCGCCGGGAAGGAACGCATCCCTGGGAATGCGGGATCGGAACGTGTTCTGGGGCCTGCCCGGAAATCCGTGGGCGGCCCAATTTGTCTTCGAGGAGTTGATCGCACCCATGCTCAGGCGGTTTCAGGGGGTCCCGAATCCGGGCCCTTTCGAATTGCCCGGCCGCACGACCCGCAGGATGATCAAGAAGAAAGGGTTCCACAAGGCGGTCAGGGGAGGGTTGCGCCTGCAGGAGGACGTCCTTTATTTCGAGCCCTTGGAGACCGGAGCAGGCTCAACCTTTGCCAATATCCGAGATCACTTTGCCTATACGCTTTTGGGACCTGATGTGGTAGAAGTACCGGCAGGGAGCAGTATCCGGATACGCGCCCACGATCTCCCCTGCCTGCCCCTTCAATGGCTCGATTCGATTGGGTTGCGGGGAAGAGCCGTCTAAGGCGGTTTGGGAAACGGGGTTTTCCGGACTCGGGAAGAAAAGAGGGAGGGAGATTCCTTGTCAACCGGCATTCCGCCCAGC
Source organism: Syntrophobacteraceae bacterium (assembly GCA_029974695.1). Lineage (GTDB taxonomy): Bacteria > Desulfobacterota > Syntrophobacteria > Syntrophobacterales > Syntrophobacteraceae > JAGPLX01. Next base: position 27,725 of record JARKQW010000496.1, read on the forward strand.
GAAATCCCTTTTTTCGCATCCGGATCCCAGACCGTCTGAAGTGACTTTCATCGAGAGGATCCAATGCTCAAGGGCACGCCCGTGGAAATGGGCTACTATCGTTTCTTGGAACGACACATGGTTCCCAAACTGGTCTTCTTGAGGCTCACGCCCAACCACATCAGCTTTCTCGGCCTGATCACCAGCATGCTGGCGGGCCTTGCCTTTGCCTATCAGCCCTTCCTGGGGGGCATCCTTACCCTCCTTACCGGACTCCTGGACACTCTGGACGGTTCCCTGGCTCGATCCCTGGGGCAGTCGAAAAAGTTCGGGGCCTTTCTGGATTCCGTTCTGGATCGCTACACGGAGTTGATCATCTACCTGGGAATATGGTGTTATTTCTACCGCGGGGGAGGAGCCACGCCGTTCTTTTCCCTCATCATCCTCCTGATCCTGTTCGGGTCCCTGATGGTGAGCTACACCCGCGCCCGAGCGGAAGGGCTGGGGGTTCGCTGTCTGGTGGGAACCTTCCAGAGGGGCGAGAGAATCATCCTCATTGGTTTGGCCGGTATTTTAAACCCTTGCCTCAACTGGCTGGTGGGGGCCAAGACCGGTCATTGGACCCAAGACCTGGCACTGGTGGCGGTTCTCCTGGGACTGGCCGTGGGCACCAATTTGACGGCGATGTGGCGATTCCTGCATGTGTTGAATCGGCTGCGTCAGTGAGGGCGATCTTTGCCCGGGACGCGAGGGTCTCGGCGGTGTGTACTCGAGGGTTTTCCGTCCGTCGGAGCCGTGGTACTAGTGAGGATTGGCGGTCTTTTTCAAAACGACCCGATCTTCCTCCCGGTAGATTTCAAAGGAATCCCCGACTTCAA
>JARKQW010000012.1 GCA_029974695.1 Syntrophobacteraceae bacterium
GTCAATGGGTGAAGGACTTGCGGGCCAAGCGCCCCATACTCTCCGATGATGCTTGCTGCTTGTTGTGAGGCTGCCGATGGGCGAAGGGGATCGGGACCTCCCCGGTATCACGACTGTCGCTCATATACTTTCCGGGCGAAGTCCTCAAAGACCTTTTCGCAACTCTTGATCCTTTCGACGGCGGCCTTGTGAAGGGGTAAGCCCAGCAAGTCCCTCCGTTCGATCTTCTTCAACCAGAGCCGAAGCTTCTGGAATTCCTCCTCATTTTCCTCCACTTCCGCGAAGGTAAAATTCTCCCGTTCGGTTTCCATCCGGATTTCTCCAAGGAAATCCTCGCATTTTTTGATGTACTCCCGGTATTCCTCGTTCCTGGAATCGGCGTAGGCCTTGTGAACTTGCTCCTCCTGCTTCCGGTTGACGGGCTTCCCCTGGATCAGGAGACTTTCTCCCTTGAACCCCTCGATTTCGTCCATGAGCTTGCGGAGCTCGTTCATCCGTTCCTTGGAGAAAGGGAAAATCCAAAGGGACTGGTAGTTGAAGGCTCCCAGCTTCTTTAGTTGCCTCCAGACGTAGACCCTTGCCTTGGAAGGCCTGGCAGGCAGACTGTAGGAAAAAAACATCCATTTCACGGCATTCTCCGGCGCAAAATCTCCAGCCATTTCGAAAGAAAGAGATCGATGCATCCGGGAACCACGATTACATCATCTCCTGCAGGAAGTAAACGTGGAGAGCCCTATCTCTATCTTCTCCGGCGACCTTCGCGTACCCGTCATGGACCCGAAAATGATTACAAAAGCAAGAATATGACCGGAACCGTCGCTGATCATCGCTGCGGGTGAACAGCCCGGATCGTTGCGATATGCCGGCATCCGAATTCTTCCGGTTCAGAGATCCCACCACGATTCTCCCCTTCCCCGCCGAACAACCATGGGAGACCGCGACCTTCACTGGTCACTGCACGATTTCCCAGTTTGTCTCAAAGGTCGTGTCGTGAAGCGTGTACACAAACCCCATCATCTTGCCGACTCCCGGCAGGACCCCCTCCCGGACCTTCCAATAGCTGAGGTAAATTGCCGGGACCATTCGTGGATCCCCCGTCTCCGGATCGTCCGCGGTATGCTGCCAAACCTCCCGTTTCTCCATGACCCGCCAGAGTGTTCCGAACTTCTTGCTTCGAACCACTTGTCCCACCCTGGGCAACCTCTTCTTGAGCTCAACCTCTTCGTGGGTTTCTTCCATCACCCTACCTCCTTGGCACGCAGTCTCCCGTGGACCCGCCGTCGGCAATGCGCCGCCACGGGACACCAATCCAGTCCTTATTCAAAACCGGAAGCCTACTCCGGTGCCGGCCCGTCCATCTTCCTTTTGTCTTTGGCTGCGCAAAAAAGAAAACCCCCAGCAGACCCGCGATCTCCCGGGGGTAGGGGCTTGAGGGAGCGACCCTACCCCATCGATAGAAGTCATTATTCCCATGGCCGGAAATTCCGGCAGACTTCGTTGCCCGTTGATTCGGCTTTCATTAGACTCCATTCCGTTGTCCCTGTAAACCCCCTGCCGCATGATGGTGAACAACCGATTGACTCGCAAGAACGGGTGCGAAGCACAGGCGGTAAGCGGGTCCGACGGCGATGGAGATTCAAGTGCGCCTACTTACGGAATGGACCTTGGTCCAACAAGTCCATGTATCTTTTCAGGGTCGGCAGATTTCGAACGAAGAAGTGCGAAGCGAGTTCACGCCGGAGTTCGTCCGTGGGGTAAGGGATGCGAAACAGGGTAACCGTTTCCGACGTGGTTTCGTAGAGGACGGAGTTGGCCGTCGCAACTCCATCGCGATAGGGACCGCCGACGCTTCCCGCCTTGATCCAATAGCGGGAGTCTGCTTTCAGCTTAATCTTCAGGGGCTTGCCCCCGGACGGCCGATGAACGATCACGTCGGCCGGTTCGGGATCTTTGACCATGTCGGGCAGTTCATAGATTCCGGGCACGTGATCATGACCGCTGAAAACAAGACGCTTGGGATAGGACCGCCAGGCTTTGAGGGATTCTCCAAGGGATTTTCCATCCAGGTAGTTGAAGCTCCGGATCGTCGGGGGATTCCCCGGCAGCGGAAGGTGGAACGGACTGTGGTGCACGACTGTGAAGGTTTCCGTTTCCAGCCTGAGAGGCAAGTGGAGCAGGTAATCAATGGCTCCCGGGACGGTCGAGAGCAGACCGGCATTGAAAGCGGTTGCCTGCATTCGATCCAGTTGTTCGGGGTGGTCCGTGAACAATCCGGCCACGAGAAGGTCATGGTTTCCCGCCACCGTCGGAATGCTGAGGGAGGAACTCATGCGAATCAGGGTACGATCTCCGAAGGGAAGCCATCCCACGAGGTCTCCCAGGCAGTAGATCGAGTCCGGACGGCAATCGCTCAGATGCCGCAGACATGCCTCCAACGCCACAAGATTTCCGTGAATGTCGCCGAAAAAGTAGACGCGCATCGTTCCCTCCACCCAGGACTTTTTCACCTATAGGGGGCCGACAAACCTATGGCTGTTTGCCGGCACACCCTGCGGACTCGCCTCCATTCGGCAAGTTCGGCTCATCCGTGCGGTTCAAGAGCGACTTCAGACCACTCCGGCCTCCTTTTTGACCCGAATGAGAAGAGGGACCGATGCCAGTTGGAGGAGCATGGAGAATGTGACGAGGGCCGGGATAGACCAGTCATACAGGACCCCCATCAAAGCACTCCCCAGGAACCAGAACAGCCCGTAGCCGGTATTGAAGACCCCGTAAGCCGTCCCGCGCTTTTGGGCTGAAATCATTCCGGCGATTGCCGCTCTCATGATGGATTCCTGGGCCCCCATGCCCACACCCCACAAGGCCATGCCCGCAAGACCCCCGTAGAATCCTCCCAGAAACACCAGGGGAGCAAAGAAGGTGGATATCAGGGCGGACACTATCAGGACCGACAGACCTTCGCGGTCGAAGAGGCGCCCGAAAACAAGGGCGGCAACGGCGTCCACTCCCATGGCAACGGCATAAAAGACGGGAATCCAGTCCATGGGAACCGAGGCCGTTTTTTGAAAATGGTAGCCGATGAGAGGAAAGTCCGCATATCCGGCCGCGTTGAGCACCATGGCCCCGAGGTAGAGCCAGTATACCCGAGAAAGGCCGGTGGCATTCAAGTCGGGGGCCGCGGATTCCAAGTCCCGGGGACGAGGGTAGAGGACCCGGGCGGCCAGGAGCACCCCGATGGTCAGCGTCGCAGGGATGAGCAAGACGGTGAAGGCGGTCTGATAAGTACCCCGAAAGTAAAAGACGGCGGCCACGATCAAGGGGCCGAGCATGGCGCCGACCTGGTCCATCGCCTCATGCAACCCGAAGCCCCAGCCCCTCCCGACTTCCCCGACGGCATGGGAAAGCATGGCGTCGCGGACGGGGTTCCGAATCGCTTTGCCCATCCGCTCGGCAATGATGAGGAGGGCCGCAACCTCCCAGCGCTCGGCCAGGGCAAGAAGGGGCACCGCCATCATGTTGATCACATACCCGATGATGGTGATGGTCCAGTATTTCCCAGTCCGGTCACTGAGGTAGCCCGACGGCAGACGCAGGAGATATCCGACCAGTTCCCCGAATCCGGCCACGAAACCCACGATCGTGGCATTTGCACCCAGGAGAGCCATGAAGGGCCCCGTGATGCTGCGCGCTCCTTCATGAGTCATGTCCGCAAAAAGACTCACCACCCCCATCAAGAGGATGAACCTCATGGCCCTCCGTCCATTGTCGGACCGGTTGTCGTCCGAGTTCGTCTCCACACCCAACCTCCTGATGCTCCGTGAGACTCCGATTCTTTTCAAAAGGGAATCCTTCGAGATAAGGGCTGCCCAGCTCCCCCCATGCGAGCCCCGGAATCACCGGTCCTCTCCCCGAATGATTCCGGTACTTACACCGTCTTCACCACGTTGTGGCTTTCAAAGGTGGCACCCAGGACGACTAAGAAGTCAATGAGACCCGTGGCAACCATGGGACTCTTGATCGCTCCGGAGCCATCGCCATTCCCATCGTGGCTCCCGTGTAGTGGGAGCCGATGGTCCACCCGAAAAACAACCCTGAGAGCACCATCGCGACCCCCAGATACCGGTCCTTGTTCATCTCCTTTCCGATTTCCGGTTGTGAAAGCTCGGCGCAGCATCCAAACATACGATACATGGATTGAGATACTACTGCAACATATTTTTGTAACTATAGTTACGTCGTCATATCTGCATATCCGGACATCTCTCCGTAGCATCAGCACTCTTCTTCATTGCAGCCTCTCCGAGCGCTCATGACGGCATACAAGGCCTCCCGGGCAAGAAGACCTCGACCCGAGCCTCGGTTTCTCAGTTCGCGGAAGTCAAGGTCAACCCGGCGCAGTGCTGGGTGGCTTGTTCAAATCGAGGGATTCATTGCCTGCCGCGCACGTCGTGAACACCCAGGCCTCCCGAGGAGAACTGTTCTACGATGATGGAGTGGAATTTCCTCTTTTGGGATGGAGTGAGCAGTTCCTGCTCTTCAAGAATGTGCTCGATCACCTCATTCTCGAGATCGGACTGATGGAGAAGGATCTCTCTGGCTACGGCAAAGATGCGGGATCGGTCAACCGGCTCCTCGAACAAAAGACCCGCCAACTCGGCCCGCTCACGGCGAAGATTGTCTCGTATGGTTTGAACCCGAGGGAGGAAGCTCCGGCGGATTTCCTGAACTCGTTCTCTTTGTTCCCTGGAAAGATCCGGGATCAAGTCGAGATATCCCTTGACGTCACGCCTTCCGGAGCGAATGCGCCCCAGATAGACGCATGTTCCCCCCAAGATCAGCCCCACGAGGAGCAGGGCCGCAACAAAACCCAGGGAAAAGGAAGCAACATCCATTCTTCAACCTCGACCAACCTGGCTCCAGAACTTGAAATAGATGAACCCTACGGACAGGGGCGGAAAATCGTCGAACTCCTCCAATATCCCGGTATTCGGAGCTCTTTTTGCCTCAAACAACTCCCAGAGGGGCTCCAGAAAACTCAAAACCCTTGAAAGTGCACCCTTCCCGGGACACATCAACCCGGGGGGCCTATCCGACTCCCTCACCTTTTCAAGGACTTGCCTGGCGAAATCGTCCTTCACGTCCAGCCCGTGAAGTCCCCGGATCAGATCATCCACCTTTCGGAACCCATCCAGAAGCGCGCGACAGGAAGCGCAAACCTCTATGTGGTCGCCTACCTGGTGCAAGGTCGGGCCATCGAGTTCCCCGTCCATGTATGCCGAGATCCTTTCCCGGGCTTGCTCACATTGCATGGGTGTCATCCTTTTCCGCAGATTTGAACAATCTGCCTGAGGTTCGTACGGGCTCGGAAAAGCAAGGACTCGACGCCGGACACGGAGAGTGAAAGCACCTGGCCGATCTCGGCGTACGACAGTCCTTCTCCCGCTCTCAGGAGCAGTGCGGCTCTCTGGGGTTCCGGAAGCCGGGACAAGGCCTCTAGGACGGCTTCCACTTCCTCGACGCCGCTCCGGGCACCTCCGGCAGCCGGGCTTTCGCAGGTGATTGCCTGGTGGGCGTCCAGTTCATCCCGGAGTCGCCGCAGCCTCGCCATGCGTTTGATTTCATTCAGGCAAAGATTATAGGCGATCTTGAAGATCCAAGTTCGGACTTTCCCCGTCGGCACGAACCTGGCGGATGCCAGATACGTTCTGAGGAACACTTCCTGGGTGAGATCCTCGGCCATGTAGCGGTCCCCGATATGCCGATAGACGAAATTCAGCACCGACTTCCGATATCGCCTCATCAGGCACTCGAAGGCCCCTTCATCCCCCTTCCCGACCGCCTTGATCAGGTCATAATCCGACCCCTCCATGGACGTGAATCCTCACACGACGAATGGCGACGGAGCCATGAAATCTTCACCCGGCAAGGTACTGGAGGATGTAGCTGCCGGCCAGGAACGTGATGATCAGGCCCAAAATCAGCTTCAGGTACTTTTGCGGGACATACTTCTGCAGTCTGGCTCCCACGTACATGCCGCCAAACCCGCCCACGCCAAAGAGCAGTCCCAGGAACCAATCCGGTGCGCACGGCATAGTGGATGGCATCACACTGTAGAAGAAAACACCCGCAACCGAGGTTAGGAACGTTCCCAGCAGAGCAGCCCCTGCGACCGTGTAGACCGGAAGATGAAAGACCGCCACACAGAAGGGGGCAATGATGGCTCCGCCGCCGATCCCGTACGTTCCGCCGATGATTCCCACCACGAAGGCCAGGGCAAACATTCCCATGGTGTTGAAGGAAAACCGCTGCCCCCAGAACTCGTATTCCACGCGGCGCAAAGACCAAGAGATCGTTTTCACCTCGGCCTCCGGCGGCAGCCCGGCGGAAATCCGGGCAGCCCTGCTCCCCTTGATGGACTTGGCGTGTTGGTTGAACCTCTCCTCCAGCATCTTCATTTCCTTCTTGCCCCTTTGAGAACGTTCCGTCATTTCGTAGAGCAGCCGGACTCCAATGTAAAGAAGAACAAACCCGACGAAGAATTTGAAGGCCTTGGGGTCGGGAAGATAGAGTACGCGAAGATAATACCCGATGAAAACACCCGGCAGCGTACCCACGATGACGACCCAGGTCAGGGGCCATGCCATGCGCCCTTCCTTCACATAACGGTACACGCCGCTGGGTATGGCGACGATGTTGAAAACGAAATTCGTGGCACTCACTGCCGGAGTCACAAACCGCAGGACACTCACTTGGAAGGGTAATAACAAGAAAGCCCCCGAGACCCCGCCCATGGAAGTGAAGGTCGATACCACGAAGGCAACCAGGGGAGGCAACAATACCCATGTTTCCACTCCCGAGACCGGAAATCTCACCATGAGGAAATCCAACCAGTCCATGATCTCTCCCTTCCCTTACTGCTGCAGAAGTCCAAGGAACCGTATTTAGGGGCCACGGCTCGAAGCGCATCGTCGAACCCCTTTATCCCATCTATCCGGTAAACAACTGAAAACGCAAAATCTTGCCTTCCTTTGAAGAATATTCGGGCTTCGCCTCAAATCGGCCCCCTGGGCTGAGGGATAGGATTTCGGCGGGCATCCATGGGAAGCGTATCCGAGGCCCAAACCAGCCGGTTCCCGGGACATCACGGGAATTCCGCGCCTCAACTCAAGGGCCTCCCTGCTGTTTCGATCCACAAATTTCCAATTTGACATGCAAATCTTATAAGGATAGGATTCTATTGATGTAAAAAAATGACAGCCGTTGGGGGTGCTCAGATATCTGGGCTGAGAAAACACCCTTTGTACCTGATCTGGACAATGCCAGCGTAGGGAAACGGTTGAAAGCGAAGCATCCTTTCCGATTCCTTCCAAGACCGTTTCCCAGTTGGGGGACGGTCTTTTTTATGCCGGGAGAACCCACTCGCCTCACTACCCGTCACCGGGAACGCTTCCGATGTCACGTGCTCCTGGACCGCTTCGGGGAGCAGGGTCAGATCAAGCTCCTGGGCAGCCGGGTGCTGGTGGTGGGAGCGGGGGGGTTGGGCAGTTCGGCCCTCCTCTATCTGGGTGCCTGCGGTGTGGGGGAGATCGGGATCGCGGACGGGGATCGCGTGGATCTGTCGAACCTGCAGCGCCAGGTCGTCCACGGGGAGGAAGACCTGGGCAAGGAAAAGACCCGGTCCGCCGAGGAAACCCTGCGCCGGGTGAGGCCCGAAGTCCGGCTCAACCTCCATTCGTCCCGGCTGACCCCCGACAATGCCGAGGAGATCCTTGCTCCCTACGATTTTGTCCTCGAGGCCACGGACAATTTCGAGTCCAAGTTTCTCATCAACGATGCCTGTATGCGCCTGAACAAGCCCTTTTCCCATGCGGGAGCGGTGGGATGGTACGGGCAGACCATGACCGTGGTGCCGGGAAAGGGCCCGTGCTTTCGATGCCTGTTCCAGGAGCCTCCCCCCGAAGGCGCCGTGGAAACCACCTCCAAGGCCGGAGTGCTGGGAACCGTTCCCGGGGTCCTGGGCCTGATCCAGGCCACCGAGGCCGTAAAGTATCTTTTGGGGGCCGGAGACCTGCTGGTGGGACGACTCCTCACCTGGGACGCCCTGGCCGGGATCTTCCGGGAAGTGAGGCTCCCGCAGGAGAAGCGATGCCGTGTTTGTGGAAACCATTCTTAGCAGAGGAAAATCGGAAATGAACGATCCTTTGATCATTGCAGGTCGCGTGTTCCACTCCCGCCTCCTCATGGGAACGGGGAAGTTCTCCTCCCCGCAGATCATGAAGGAGGCACTGGAGGCTTCCGGAGCCGAGATTGTCACCGTGGCCCTTCGAAGAGTGGATCTCGAGGACCCCGGGGACAGCATCCTGAACGCCATCGACACCGGTCGTACTCTGCTGCTTCCCAACACTTCCGGGGCCAGGGACGCCGACGAAGCGGTGAGGCTGGCCCGGCTGGCCAGGGCGGCCGGGTGCGAGCCGTGGGTGAAACTCGAAGTGACCCCGGATCCCCAGTACCTGCTTCCCGACCCCGTCGAGACCCTCAAGGCCGCGCACATCCTGGTCAAGGAAGGGTTCGTGGTGCTTCCCTACATCCCCGCCGATCCCATCCTGGCCAAACGACTCGAGGAGGTCGGCACGGCCACGGTGATGCCTCTGGGGTCCCCCATCGGTTCCAATCGAGGGCTGAAAACCCGGGACTCCATCGAGATCATCATCGAAAAGGCTCGAATCCCCGTGGTGGTGGACGCGGGCCTGGGAGCTCCGTCCCACGCCGCCGAAGCCATGGAACTGGGAGCCGACGCCGTCCTGGTAAACACGGCCATCGCCGTGGCCGGAGACCCGGTGGCCATGGCCCGGGCCTTTCGAAAAGGAACCGAAGCGGGTCGCCAGGCCTTCCTGGCAGGCCCGGCCAAACCGAGAAAGACCGCCGAAGCATCGAGCCCGCTCACAGGGTTCCTGAGACTCGAGCAAGGATGAGCGCCATGAGTTTCCATGACCAAATGAGTCAACATCCGTGGAAGGAGATCGCCGCACAGGTCCGGGGCCGCAGCGCCTCGGACGTGGAGGCCGCCCTGGCCGGGCGGTCCGTGAACCTCGAGGGAATGCTCAGCCTCCTTTCCCCGGCGGCGACGCCCTACCTCGAAGAGATGGCCCGCAGGGCCCACCGGCTTACTCTCCAGCGGTTCGGCCGCACCATCCAGATGTTCGCCCCCCTCTACCTCTCCAACGAGTGCGTCAATGCCTGCGTTTACTGCGGCTTCAACCGCCACAATCCCATCGAACGAAGGACTCTTTCCGTCGACGAGGCGGAAGCCGAAGGCCGGGCCATTCACGACCTGGGGTTTCGTCACCTCCTTCTCGTCTCCGGGGAAAACCCCCACCGGGTGACCCTCGACTATTTGAGGCAGGTGCTGGATCGGCTCCGACCCCGGTTTTCCTCCATCTCCATCGAACTGCATCCCATGGGGGTCGACGCCTACGAGGCCCTCATCGACGCAGGGGTGGACGGCCTCGTGGTGTTCCAGGAAACTTACAACCGAGAGCGCTACGGGGATTTTCATCCCCAGGGAAAGAAACGGGACTTTCTGTGGCGCCTGGAAACCCCCGAACGGGGGGCTCGAGCCGGGTTTCGCCGAGTGGGACTGGGGGCACTCCTGGGCCTTTGCGATTGGCGGGTCGAGGGGTTCTACCTGGCCCTTCACGCCCAATACCTGTTCCGAAACTTCTGGCGATCCCAGGTCAACATCTCCTTTCCTCGACTGAGACCGGCGGCCGGTCGATTTGAACCTCCCCACCCGGTCTCCGACCTCCATTTTGTCCAGCTCCTCCTGGCCCTTCGGCTCTTCCTGCCGGATGCGGGCCTGGTCCTTTCCACCCGGGAACCTCCTTCCTTTCGAGATCACCTGATCCCCCTGGGCGTCACCACCATGAGCGCGGGCTCTCACACGGAACCCGGGGGTTACAGCCGTCCCACGGACGCGGAAGCCCAATTCAGCGTCTGCGACGACCGCCCCCCCCGGGCGGTGGCGGAGGTCATCCGCAACCGCGGGTACGAACCCGTCTGGAAGGATTGGGACGCCGCCTTCCTCCAGTAACCGGCAAGTCCCCCGGGGAGGACCCATTTACGGAGAACGCCATGGAAATTACGGTCAACGGAAAGCCCCGGCACCTGGAGTCACCCACCACCATAATCGGGCTCCTCGAACTCCTGGGAATCAATCCCAAAACGGTGGTGGTCGAACGGAACCTGAACATTGTTCCCCGGGACGCCATGGAATCGGAGCCCGTTGCCGAGGGAGATTCCATCGAGATCGTACGGTTGGTGGGAGGCGGATAGATGAATCGGGACGAAAGAAAGGCCCTCTTTCAGGAGGTGGATGTATACCCCGTGACCTGCCAGCGGCTCTCGGCGGGGCGTACCAACCGGGAAGTACTCGAAGAGGTCCTCCGGGGCGGGGCGAAGATCGTTCAGCTGAGGGAAAAGGAGCTTTCTACCCTGGAGTTTTACCGCATGGCCCTCGAGTTCCGGGAAAGGACGGCCGCCGCCGGGGTGCTCCTGTTGATCAACGATCGCCTCGATATCGCCCTGGCCGTGGAGGCCGACGGCGTGCACCTGGGTCTCGAGGACCTGCCCCTGGCCGTTGCCCGGCGCCTGGCACCGGAGATGCTCCTGGGGGCTTCGACCCACTCCATCGAGGAAGCCCTCGAGGCCCAGGAAAACGGGGCGGACTACATCAACGTCGGTCCCATTTTCCCCACCGGGACCAAGGAGGGAATCAAGAAATTCCTCGGACCCCGGGCCGTCACGGAGATCGGTGCCCGGGTCCGGGTGCCCTTTACGGTCATGGGAGGCATCAACGAATCCAACCTCGATCAGGTGCTCTCCGCCGGGGCCCGGCGGGTGGCCATGGTGACCGCCATCACCCAGGCCCCGGACATTGCGGAAAGAGTCCGGTCCCTGCGGCGAAGAATTGCCGCTCACGCTACCGGGTGAGCCGCCCGACCGGGGGCCGCCCGGTGTCACATGTCCAGGGATACGAGGTCCGAGAGGTCTTTTTCCCGGAGGACGCTCCTTTTCCAGCTCTCGATCCCGGGCAGGATGTAGGGGAGGAGCCGCATGGTGTAGTAGGGAGGAAAGAGGGGGAGCCCGATGAGGTCTCCAAAAACGATGAGCAGGAACAGCTGATCGAAGGTCGCCTTTTCCTTCCTCAACTCCATTTCGAGTTCATGGACGGTCATTCCTCGAAAAATCTCTCCCACGGCCCGCCGGAGGCTCTGAAATTTCTTCCTTCCGCGGGCAGAGCCTTCCGAAAGGCGTTCCCTCCAGGTCTTCTTTTCGGGATCGTTCATGGGACGCCTCGAGGGCAAAGGCGGGTGGCCGTCCGGTTCATCGGTGTCCCGCCGAGGTTTCTATGCCGGGCCTTTAGGGTCCGAAAGGGGAGGGATGCGGCCTTCGTCCGTGTGCGTGCAATCCCTGCCCGCGATCTTGCTCCGGTACATGTGCTCGTCCGCCCTCTGGAGAAGACTGGTGGGCGTGTCTTCGTCCCGGGCCAGGGTCCCTCCCATGGACACGGTGACGCCGATTTCAAGCCCGTCCAGGGATAGAAACGATTTCTTCACCATGATCCGAAGCCGCTCGGCCACCCTTTCCAGCCCCCGCTGATCCACGTTTCGCAAGAGGACCACAAACTCCTCCCCTCCCCACCGCCCCAAGTCGTCAAAGGGTCTCAAGCTGGATCGAAGGGCGCTGCACACCATTCTCAGGACCTGGTCTCCCACTTGGTGGCCGTATGTGTCGTTGACCCGCTTGAAGTGATCCACGTCCGCAAACAGCACTCCGAAACAAATGCCGGTTCGGGCCTTCTCCTGGAGGCGCCCCTGGAGGCTCATCTCGAGAAACCGCCGGTTCCCGGACAGGGTGAGGGGATCGAGTAGGGCCAGGCCTTCCAGTTCCCGGATCTTCTCGATCATGGCGTTCTTGGAGCTCCCGTCGCTGAAAAGCTCGATGGCTCCGGCGATTTCTCCTTTCCTGTTCCGGAAGGGAGTCACCCGAACACTCACGGGCACCCGGTGCCCCTCTTTGTGGTGAAGAAAGACGTCCGCTTCCCGCATGAGGCCGTCCCGAAGGGTTTTGCCCGCCGGGCACAAGCCCTTGCACAGGTCCGTCCCATTCTCGTCCACATGCCGGAGAATTCCATCGGCACAGGATTTCCCCACGACTTCCGCCGCCGAAAATCCCGTGATCCTTTCCGCTGCACTGTTCCAGTAGACGATCTTCCTCTCGGGGTCGAGGAAATAAACCCCGTCGAAGAGAGCATCGAGGAGTTCCCTGTAGTTCCGGATTCTCTCCATTTTCGTCGTCCTCCCCGGAGGCTCCCCGGATCCAAAAATGGGGGTTGCGTGTCTTTCCTCCATGTTCTACGATAGGTGGCCTCTTCAGTCAAAGATCTTATGGAATGCCGGACCGTTGAGCCCGGGACACATTGGATCCGCAACCGGGTGAAATCGAGGATTTTCCCCCCTGCCTAAAGGACCTTTCCATGCTGCCGATCATCCTTGTCGGGTCCGCCGTTACCCTCTTCCTGGTCGTTCTTCTGGTCTTCCTTTTCGTTGCCTCCCGGAAGCGGCGAAGAGTGCTGGACCTCCTGGCGCAAAAAGTGGGAGCCGTGGGGTCCGGAAGGAAGTTCACCGCCGTCCACGAGGGGGTCCCTTATCGGTACGAGTATTTTCCCGGCAGCGGAAACTCGCCGTCCCGCTTCCAGGTGGCTACCGACAGTCCCTTGGAAGGAAGCTTCAAGATCGGCAGGGAGAAGGCTTTCGATCGCTTTTCCAAGAACCTGGGAATCGCCCGGGAAATCCAGACGGGTGACCCGGATTTTGACCGGGAATTCTATATCTCGAGCAGCGACGAGGAATTCGCCCGAGGATTCTTCTCCGACGCCCAGCGCAGGCAGGCGGTCCGGGACGTCTTCAGGCTCGGTTTCACCGAAATCAAGCTGGACAAGAAGGGCATGGAAGCCGTCCTGACCCCCTTTCCCCTCCGGGAGGACATAGACCCGAGCTTTTTGCCCGCGGCGGCGCAGCTGCTCATCCGGCTGGCCCAGGACCCCTCGGTGTCCTACGTCCCCCCGGCGTATATCGAGGACCCCTCCTGGAAGACCCGAAGAATTGCCGCCTTCGCCATCCCCTCCCTGCTCCTGGTCGCCGGAACCGCGTCCTGGATCTGGGGCGGGGCCGAGTTCACCCCGCTGGATCCCGAGGACGTGTTCCTGGATTCCCTGAAATACAGCCTGCCTGGACTGGGGATCTTTCTCTGGTGGGCCGTCCGGGCCCTGGTCGGCAGGTCCACCTCTCACAAGGAACTCCTGGTGGTGCTGGTTTTGTCTCTGGCGGGCTTTCTCGTCGCCGGAGGGGGTGCCGAAACCCTGGCCAACGGCATCCTGGACACCTCTCCGCATTCCGGCCACGAGGCAAGAGTGCTCCAAAAATACGTGACCAGGTCCAAGAATTCCACCACCTATCATGTTCAGGTGGAATCGTGGCGTTCCCCTACCCAACCGGAAACCATCAGCATCCGTTCCTCGGATTACGGGCGGATTCAGCCCGGTCGAACCACGGTTCTCGCCGTCACCAAGCCCGGCCGACTGGGCTTCGAATGGCTGGTGGCCTACGAGATCCGCAACCCCCTCATCCGCAAGTAGAGAGACCGTACAGGATCACGATCCCCGAATCTCCCTGCCCGGGCGGAAAGGGCCGGCAGAAGGGAATGGAAACCCCGCGAGATGCTCCCCTTTGGGTTTATCCACATAAGGGCGAGGGCGGAACCGGGTTTCCGAGGAATACCCTCACGGTGATACAGGGGCCCCTTTGTTTTGATGAGTACGGATGAGTTCGTAGATCTCAACGGGGGCTTTCCCGTTCCGGGAGGCAATCTCCTTGATGCTTTCCTGGGAGGTGGCCCGGATTCCCGCACGAGTCAAATCTCGGACGAGGTGGGAGACGTCGAGGCCGTATTCGCCGGCGATCTCCTCGATCTTGCGCCGGCCGAATCCTGCGGGGGGGGAGTCGGGGAGCTTCCGGACTTCGCTTCCATGCACCGGGGGATGTGCGGACCGCAAAGCCTGATCGACGACCTTAGGGGGCACCCCGTTTCGCCTGGCGATCTCCAAGAGCGTCTGACCCGGGTGGTCGTAGGCCATCCCTGCCTTCTTAAGCCCGGCCAAACTCTGATCCAGGTCCAGTCCCATCTTCCCGGTATAAGACTCCAGGGAAGACAGCTCCGCATGGCCATAGGGGGGTTCGCCGTATTTTCGGGCCGCTTCCTCCTTGAAATGGGTGCTCAGTTCGCGGACCCAGAGAAACGGGGGAACCTCAAGATAGGTCCCCACCCCGAAGACCAGGACCAGGACCAAGGCCGCCGAGAATTCACGGGGAAAAAGAACGAGAGTCCTGGTCTTGTCTTTGAGGTAGGAGACGATGGCGCTCCAATTGTAGTAGACATGCAGGCCAAGGGCGATCAGGAACAGCAGGCCCAGGTTGAGATGCATCTCGGTCCACTGGGTTTTGCTGAGGCCCCACAGGCGCCAATCCGCCCAATAGGCCACCCTTCCCTGGGGAACGATGTAGAGGATGACGCTCGTGAGGATGACGAGCATAAAGGACAAAAAGGCCGTAAGCGAGACCGTTTTTCGCAATTTCAAGGAAGAAGCCTCCCCAGCCCAAGGGCTGCCTGGCCAAAGGGTTTCGGGCAAAAGACGTTCCTCACTGCCGGATCTCAAAAAAGAGAGCACGGGCAAGCCGAGCTTGCCCGTGGCGCTCCTGACGGGAAAAATCGCTGCTTTTTCGTGAGGGTCCGGATAGGAGTGGACTGAAAGACCTACGTTACGTGGACTTCACGGTAATCTTTCGAGGCTTGGCGGCCTCGGCCTTGGGCAACACCACCTTGAGCACTCCGTCTTTCATGGACGCCTCGATCTTGTTGCGGTCGATGACGTTGGAGAGAGTGAACTGGCGGTAGTAGTCCCCCACGGAATACTCTTTCAACAAAACCGTTCCCTTTTCGTCCTCGACCCTGACGGAACCCCGGATGGTGAGTTGATCGTTGTCCAGGTCGATGTCCACGTTGTCGAAGGCCACCCCCGGCATATCGGCCATCAAAACCAGTTCCGACGGGGACTCAAAGATGTCCACGGGCGGAATGTAGATGGGAACATTCCGGGTGCTTTCGGACTTGGTCTTGAGCTCTTGTTTTTCCTGCACCTGCAAATCCTTGTCCTCCATGATATCTCCTCCAGCTATTGTTGGGTTGAGTTCGTCACGCAGTGATTGCTCGTTTGACTTAGTCGGCTCTCACCGTGATCTTTTTCGGCTTGACGTGTTCCGCTTTGGGCAGCACCAACTTGAGCACTCCGTCCTTAAAGGTGGCCTCGACCTTGTCCGAATCGACCTCGTGGGGAAGAGTGAGGGCCTTGTGAAACCTGCCCGAGGGGCGTTCTCGACGGTGATAGCTGACTCCCTCCACGTTTTCGGACTTGCGTTCTCCGCGCAGGGTCAGAGTGGTTCCTTCTACGGAAATCTCCAAGTCTTCCGGATGGATTCCCGGCAGTTCAGCCTGGACAAAGAACTGTTCCCCGTCCTGGGATACATTAAGGGACGGGTAGACCCCGGAAGATTGGAGATGAGTGCTCCGGTCCATGACTTCGGAAAAGAGACGGTCCATTTCCTTTCGCATACGTTCGAGCTCACGAAAGGGATTCATGCCACTCCAAAGACTCGGGTATCGAATGATGGCCATAGCTAACCTCCTTATTCGAGATTCACTCCGACGGGTATTTGCTTCCATTCGCTGTGGGGCTTGCTTTTTTCAGGGTGAAAGTAAGATTGGTCCCCAGCCCTGTCAATACACGAGAAAATTGTATTTCGTGTAAACTGGATCTTTGTGATACAATCAAAACATGAAGAGAACCCGTCGAGCAGAGAACCCGTCGAGCAACGGGAACAAACGATCGTGGTCACGGCACCAGGGAGTGACGCCATGGACAAGACGTCGGAGAGGCCCAACGGTTCAACCGGTCCCTCGGCCGCATCGGTCGAACACCTTTCCCAACACCAGCTCCGGAGGCTCTCGGAAGCCTTCGAGCTATGGCATCGCCGGGCGTCCAGCAGCTACATCCGCAGAGTGCGCGGCCGATACTGGCTGTCTTACCTTTTTTTGCGCTTTACGGGAGCCCGCATCGGAGAGGTGCTTCGCCTCAACGACCTTGCGGACATTGACTTCGATCGCAACGAAGTCAGGATCCTGCGGTCGGAGTATAGGAACCTCCGAAACGTCTTGAGGACCGTTCCCGTTCCGCCCCTTGTCACCCGGCAGGTCCTGGATTACCGGGATGAGTTCCCCGGTATGCGGGGAAGGGTCTTTGCCCTGGACCAGGGGAACTTCCGACGGGAATTTTATCGCAGGGCCCAGGAAGCCGACCTTCCCCGGGACCTGTCTCACCCCCACATTCTCCGGCACACGCGAGCCGTCGAGATGCTTCGGGCCGGGGTCCCCCTCACGACGGTTCAGGAGCTTATGGGTCACGTGCTGAGCGGCACAACGGCGCTGTACCTCCAGAGGACGGAGATCACCGTGAGAAAAGTTCTCGAGGACAAGGGCCTGCTCTGACGGCCCCCTGGAAACCAAGCCCGTCGGCGGAAATTCCCGCCGGAGACGGCCGGGGCCCCCAGGAATTTCCTTCGGAGCCCCTCGAAAAAAGGATCCCTCCCATGCCCGTCTATGAATACGAGCACTGCACGGAGCCCTGCGAATGGGGCAAAGCCTTTGAAATCCGACAGGAGATCCGGGAAGAACCCCTGAGCCGCTGTCCCAACTGCGGCAGGGACGTCCGGAAGATCCTCTCTCGCGTAAACATCAACACCCCAAAGACCAATACCGAACTCCGGGACCTGGGCTTCACGAAACTGGTGCGAAGGGATGACGGAGTCTACGAGAACGTCACCGCTCGCCCGGGCGAAAGCCGAACCATGACCCGGGACAATCCCCAATCCGTACCCAGATTGGACCGGATCCTCAAGGATTGAGGGAAGAGGGAGCCTCGGTCGGAGCTCAGCCCACCGGGGAGCTCAGAATTTCATATTGAAGATCGTGAACCCGGAGTTTCTTCCCCGAGAGTACTCGTCCACGGTGAGGAAATTGTCCCGGCGAGCGTCCTTTTCATCAAAGGTTTCGGTCACATTGGTGTGCTTCTCCACCTCTCGAATCCATTCCTGGAGAGTGACCACCCCGTCCCTGTTGGTGTCCAGTCGGTCAAATTGTGCCGCGGCATCGGGATCCTTGTTGACCTTGGCCCACTCCTCCCGGGTGATCTTTTGGTCGCGGTCCGCATCCACCTTCCTGAAAGAATCCATCAGGACCCCGTTGACATATTCCTCCCGGTTCACTTGCCCGTCCCCGTTCACATCGAGCACCTGGAAGGACGGACCGTCCGACCGGCGCTGGAACATCCCGCACCCTGCCAGGAAAATGACCAATCCACAGACCACGGTCCCCCGAACGCCTTCGATTCTCCTCACCGTTGCCTCCTGCCCCATGGTTCACTCCGTTGACATCCCCACCCATCCCCCCTCTCGAGGCCGGAAACCCGGGCCCGGATGCGATTTCAAGGGCCCTCGTCGCCTCAAGGTCCTCATTCTGGAGGGGTTTCCTCCCCGATTCAAGAATCGAATCCTCGGGGCCGGGGAAGGGAGAATCCGAAGGGTTTCCCGGGGAGATCCGCTGCGGCAGGAAGGAAGGCGCGGGAGATTCTGTGCAAATTGTGCGCAATGTACAAAAAACGTTTGACAGACAAAAACTTCTGTTCTAAGGTACGTTCACTGCATAATTACCTCCTGAGTGCCTCTTCCACGAGAGCAGGGGCTTGTGGAAGAGGCAAAACTTTTTCAGGGGCAGGCTCCCGCGGCGGGTTCGTCCCCGTCTCGAACCGGCCACTTCCTTCCTCGAATCATGCCGACTCTCGACGGCCGGGGCTCGGGCAAAAGGTCTCTCGGATCTTGCACGGATTGGGACCCGGACGGCGGCCACGGTCCCGCCCTCCGCCTCGAAAAACCCACCGGACCGGGAAGTTCCGCCCCGAGCCTCGTTTTCCGCCGTTCCACCCGTCAGTCCGAATTTTCCATCTCGAGCTTGGATTCCCCTGGAAGCGCTGCCTTTCGGGGTTCATACCCGGTGCAACGGGCCTCGGGATCCACGGAGACCTGTTTCAGGTTGCAGCAGTCTTTTAAGTGGAACCGACAATTGGAGGCAAAGCATCGCAAGATTCGAGTGTCGGTAAAGAACCGACCGATTCTGAGGGTCCTGTCCTCCATGAAGCTCCTTCCCCTGGGGTCGAGTTCTCGTTTGTGATCGTTTCCCAAGATGTGTGTCCGTCCCGGGGACGGCCCCGCTTCCCTGCAGTCTACGGTCAGGAGGAAGGCTCCCCGGTCCCCTTCCATCGGACCAGCTTCAGGTCCTCGACGAAGATGGCGTACAGCACCGGCACCAGGATGAGCTCGATGAAGGTGGCGACGCTGAGTCCCCCGATCTGGGCGTAGCAGAGGGGTTCCCAGAGGGGGCCGCCGTGGACGGCCAGGGGGAAGAGCCCAAGCACGGTGGCCCCCACGGTGATCATGACCGGGCGCAGGCGCACGATGCCCGCATCCAGCAGGGATTCCCTCAGGGGCTCGCCCTTCTCGTGCATTTCCTCGATGAAGTCGAACAGCACGATCACGTGGCTCACAATCACTCCCACCAGGCTCGCAATCCCCAGGAAGGCCATGAACCCGAAGGGGGCGCCCATGACGTAGAGGGCCCCCAGGGCGCCCACCATCCCGTAGGGCACCGCGGCAAAAACCAGGAAGGGCTTGACGGCGTTGTTGAACTGGAACACCAGGGCGAGAAAGATGCCCGCCGCGGAGATGGCAAGAACCATCGCCAGCTCGGCAAATCCCTGGTCCTGCTTGGCCTGTTCCCCGCCGATGTCCATTCTGTATCCCGGAGGAAGTCGATCCTCGAGGGCCTTCAGGCGAGGATAGGCCTGTTCGAGCACCTCGGAGGCCAGGGCTCCGGGGACGGGAAAGCAATGAACCGCAAAGGTCCTGAAATGGTCCCGACGCCGGATTCTTTCCGTTCTCATCTGGGAGTGAACGGTGGAAACCTGGAGGAGCGGCACCTTGTTGGCGTTCTCGATCGAGTAGATGTAGAGGCTCTTGATGTCCGAGAGTCGGGCCCGCTCTTCCATGCGAAGCCGGGCGAGGACGGGAATTTCCTTGTCTCCTTCCCGGAGGGTGGTGAGGGGGATTCCGTTCATGGCCGAAGCGCAGGACCCGGCCACGTCCAGGTTCGAAATCCCGGCCAGGTTGGCCCGGTCCGGGTCCACCTGGAGGCTCACCACGAAGGACTCCTCGTCCCAGTCGTCCCGGACCCGGTCCGCCTGGGGGATGCTCCGAAAGATCTCCTTCACCTCGTGGGACAGCCTTCGAAGAACCCGAACGTCCGCGTCGTCCTTCCGAAGGCCCAGGTCGGCTCTTCCCGAAATGCGAACCTCGACGGGAAAATCCACCGGGTTGATCTGGAGCTGGTGCACGTCCACCCGGGCCCCGGGAATCCGCGCGGAAAGGGCCTGTTGGAGGGGCCTCGCCAGCAGGGGGGTATCCTCCTTGTTTTCCATCTCGAGGATGAGCTGGGCATAGTTCTGCTGTTGGAGCTCGGGGGAAACGGAGATCCAGAACCGGGGCCCGCCGCCCCCCACGAAGGTGGTGACGGACTTGAGGACCTGCCGGGGCTTGCCGTCTTTTCCCGGGTGGGTTCGGCCGTATTCGTCGGCCACCTCCTCCACCACCCGTTCGGCCTGGACGGCGGCTTCGTTGGTGGTGAGGAGCGAGGCGTCGTTGGGAAGCCACACGTCCACGTAGGACAGGTACTGGAGGTCATCGGGAAAGAAAGAAGTCTTGAGCTGGGAGAAAAACAGGGCGCCCACCCCGAGAAAGACCAGGGAACCCGTAAAGACCCCCCACCGGTGACGGATGGCGGCGCTCCCCATCCGGTAGTAGAAGCCGGTGAACCCCCGGGTACGCCGCTCTTCCAGGGAAGGCTCGGGTTTGCGGGGGGGCCGGAGCAGGTAATAGCCCAGCAGGGGAATGAAGGTCATGGACACCAGGCGCGAGGAGATCAGCGAGCAGGCCATGACGATGGGAAGGGTGGCCAGGAACAACCCGGTATCGCCGCTGAGAAGTCGGAAGGGAAGATAGGCCACAATGTTGGTGATGGTGGCGTACAGGATGGCCTTGGCCAGCTTGGTGGGACCCAGCCACGAAGCCGTAAGGGACGGGTGTCCCAGGGCCAGGTCCCGCTTGACGGCATCCCCCGCCACCACCGGATCGTCCACCAGGAGCCCCAGCGCAATGATGAGGGAAGCGATGGATACCTGCTGCACGTCCACCCCCAGCAGATCCATCATCCCGAAGGTCATGGCCAGGGTGAGGGGGATGGACAGGGCCATGAGCAGCGCCGAACGCCATTCCCAGAACCCCAGCCAGGCCACCAGGACCACCAGAATGAGCGCCTCGTAAAGGGCCTTCATGAACAGGGACACTTCCTCGCTCACCTGCCGGGGCTGGTCGGAGGTGCGGACGATCATGAGGTCTTCGGGCAGTTGCTGCCTGACCTCCGCCAGGGCCTTGTCGATTTGAGCGCCGAAGGCCCCGATCTGCTCGCCCGAGCGCATGAGCACCGCCAGGGTGACGGCCCGGCTCCGATGCCATTCCCCCCGGGCATCCCGCCAGCTGTAGTAGTTCAGGAAGCGGGGAGGGCTCTCGTAGCCTCGGTGGATATCCACCAGGTCCCGGAGATAGAGGGGCATGCTCGAGGGGGAAGCGGGGATGAGCACATTGCCGATTTCCTTTTCGTTCTTGAACTCCCCCGAGGGGTCGATGCCGATCTCCTTGCCCTCGATCTGGAGGACTCCCCCGGGCAGGTTGATGTTTCGGGCCCGGAGGATGTCCCCGATCTTGTAGGGCTGAATCCCGTAGGAGGCCAGCCTTTCCTGGGAATATTCCAGCAGGATCTCCTGACCCAGGACCCCGGTCCGGTCCACCTTCGAGACCTGGGGGACCGGTTGGAGGGTTCGCTGGATGAGGTCCGTGAAATCGTCCAGTTCCCGGTAGCTGTATTTTTCGGCGGCCACCGCCGCCAGTTTCGCTTCCGTATCCTCGGGATCCCGGACGATGACGGGCATCCATGCGTCGGGATGAACCTCTTCTTCGTGAATCCTCTCCCGCAGGAACCTGCCCACGAGATCGAAAACGGCCTCGTCTTCGGCACAGGTGGCGAAATCCAGGGCCAGGAACCCCGATCCCTGGATGGGGCGCAGGTCCCAGCCCAGGGAGTTCTCCTTCATGTACTGGCCGAAAAGATGCAACCCGCGGCTGAGGACCTGGGGGTTCGTTGCAAAGGGAAGAGCCACCACCAGCGTGGCCCGGGACCCTCGCCCATCCGCGGCGGCCCCGGACCGAACCCCCCGGATGGCTCTCCGGATGCTTTGGGCCCGCAGGGCGATCTCGTCGGGGCCTTCCTTGGGGCTGGCCACGGTGAGCATCAAAGCCGCCGTGTCCCCAAAATCGCTGATAAACCGGATGGGGCCCGCCCCCTCGGGCAAATCCTTGAGGCCGTCGAGTTTGAGGTGGATGTCGTTGAACTCTTTCTTGGTGTCTTCCACGTCTTCGCCCAACTGGACGTAGACAATGGACAGACCGTTCAGGGAGATGGACATAATGCCGAAGTCGTAATCGCTGGGAGGATGGATTCGGGAGTTTTCGGCGATCTTGGCTTCCATCTTTCGGGTGACGAGCTGCTCGATCTTTTCGGCGTGGACTCCCGGCCAGGGACACAGGGCCACCGCCAGGCGAACGGGGATGTCGGGGTCCTTGCGCTTGGGCATATTCACGTACCCGTAGATCCCCCAGAGGATCACCACCACGAGAAGCACCCAGGCGATATGCCGGTTCTCCGCAAAATACCGGGCGGTATTGCGGGTTTCCCGGATGATTTCCGCGTCGCTCTTATGAGTCATCCCCCGGACCTCGCAACCCTAAGGAATCACCCGCACCGATTCGCCGTCGGCAACCAGGGTGGACCCCGTCACGATGACAAGGTCTCCCGGCTGGATTCCTTCCAGGACCTCGATCTTGTTTCCGACCACGTCTCCCAGGACCACGTTGCGCAGGCGGGCCGTCGCCACCCCTTCCCGCCCCTCCACCAGGAAGACGGCGTATCCCCCGGGGTCCGTCCGGGAACGCACCACGGCTTTGAGGGAAACCACCGGAACTTGTCGGGGCCGGTCGGGTCGCGCCACCTGGAGGGCCGCGATCATTCCCGCTTTCAGGAGATTGTCGGGATTGGGGACCGTCACCTCGACGTTGAAGATTCGGCTCTTGGGGTCCGCCAAAGGCGACAGGGCCGTAGTCAAACCCCTGAATTCCTTATCCGGCATGGACTCCGTGGTGATTGCCAGGGAATCCCCCAGCTTCAGGTACGGCAGCATCTGGTCGGGAACCCCGAAGACCACTTTCACCGACGATAGGTCCGCCAGGACGAAGGCGACCGTCCCCGGATTGACCAGGGAGCCCACCTCGACCTCTCTCTTGAGAACGACCCCGTCCATGGGTGCCTTGAGCTCGCAGTGTCCCAGGTGAATCAGGGCCTCGTCCACTTGAGCCCCGGCCCCCGAGACCCTCGAGCGGGCTTCCTCGAACTGGGCCTGGGCCGCGTCGTAATCCACCCGGGTGAGGCTCCGGGTTGCCAGCAGATGAACGGCCCGGTCGAAGTCCCGGCGGGCTTTCTCGAGCAAGGCCCGGGCGGCGGACAATTGGGCCTTCGCCTCCTTCACCTTCTGCAGGTAATCCTCTTTGCGAACCGTCGAGAGGATGGTTCCGGCCGAAACGAAATCCCCTTCCTGGAGGTTTCGCATCCGGTCGTCCGCTCCCCGCTTCTGCAGGATGGACTCCACGTACCCCGCGACTTTGAAGGCCAGGTTCACCTGGGTGTAAGGCTGCACGTCGGCGGAGTAACGAACGCCGCCGTCTCCCGTAGCGATTCTCGCTTCTTCCACCCGCACCGGCGTCAGGGGCTTCTTGTAGGGCTCCTCCCGGGCGCATCCCCCGCCCAACCAGGCAAGCGCGAGAGAGATCCAAATCCAGCAGGCTCTCGTCTTCATTCACTCCTCCCCCAGGGCCCTCTCGAAGTCCGCCCTCCCGGTCCAGTAAGCCAACAGGGACTCCTCATACCGGTGGTTTGCCTCGGATAAGGCGGCCTGGGCCTGCAGGACGTCCTTGACGAGGGCCGCGTCCCGGGAATACCGCTCGAGGGAAACCCGCAGCTGTTCCCGGGCAGCCTCCCGGGCGAGTTCGCACACCCCGAGCAGGGAGCGGGCCTCCCGGACCGTTCGGTACTGGGCGTTCAAATCCACGACGACCTTGCTTTCCGCCTCGCGCAGGGCAAGGTGGGCCTGCTCGACGGCATCCGCCCTCTGGACCAGCTCCTTCTGCTTGCGACCCCAGTCGAAGAATTCCCAGCGGAGATACAACCCCACCACGGCCACATTATCGGGAATGAACCGGGAACCGACGGGGGAAAAATAGTTCGCCATGAGGCTAAGGTCCGGAATATATTCCGCCTTTTTAATTTTCTTTTCGTATTCCGCCTGCTTGACCTTCAGCCGTGCCTCCCGCACCTCGGGACGCTGCTCGACGGCTCGAGCTTCCGCGGCATCCAGGTCCGCCTCGAAGAGGGTGAGGTCTCCCACGGGAGAGACCCTGAACCGGGTCTTGACGTCTCGTCCCAGGAGATCGTTGAGCTGTTCTTTCCGGGTCGCCAGGGCATTGCGCAGGCTGAACGCCTCGTGTTCCGACCGAGCCAGGCGGCTTTTGACGCCCAGGCTGTCCGCCTTGAGGACCTTTCCCTGGGCGAGGTAGTCGTCCGTCAACCGATCCAGCTCCCGGTCGAGCTTGATGGTGTCTTCCGCAGCCCCGAGGGCGCTTTGGGACTGGAGGATCCCGTAGTACGCCTTCTTGACCTCGTAGGTCGCGGACTGTCTCCGGGCCCGGAGTTCCTCCCGGGCCATATCGCGCAGGACCACGGCCTGGCGGATTCCCAGGGCGATCTTGTAGAGCTGGGAGATGGGTTGGGTGGCGGTGAGGCTGACGATGCTGAGAAGGTCCGGGCTGATGTCCACGCGGGTGCTCTTCCGGGGGATGGGACCCAGGTTGGGAATGGTGCCCAGGAGGCCCCGCTCGAAGGTGTAGGTCTGGGACGTCAGGGCATACATCTCGAACAGGTCGAAGCTGAGAATCGGCAGGAGGTTCGTCCGGGCTTCCGCCACCTTGTTTTCGGCCTTATCGGCTTCCAGTCGGGCGCTCCGGACCAGGCGGTTCTTTTCCATGGCCATGGCGAGGGCCTGGTCGAGGGTCAGGGCCTCTTCCCGGGGCAAGGAACTCTCCCTGCACCAACCGACGGCGGGAACCGCGAGCATCAGGCAGAGGATCGCTGCACGAAACACGGCCCAGCTTTTCGTATTCGAAGGTTTCACGCGGGATATCCTGCTGCACGAGTCCCGGGCGGAAGCACTCGAGGCCGAGTACTCGGTTGCCCCGGCAATCGCCCTCGATCGTTGACCGGGGACACAGGTTGTTCTTAGCACATTTCCCCCGGACCAACAAGAGAAACCTCGAAGGGGTCCCCGGGGCGGCGGGACCCCTTCAACGCTTCGAAAGGGGCAATCGAGGACCCAGTCCGATCCCCTCGGGGGAAACCCGGGCCTGGTAGGGCCAGACCTCCACTCCGGCATCGAGGGCTTTCCAGAAGATCTCGGCGAAGGCGGGATCGATGAAATCGGCCGGGGAAAAGCAGCGGGCGTCCTGCCGCTGGATGAGATAAAAGCAGGCGCATCGGTCGCCGCACCGAGTCAATGCCGCCAGTTCCCGCAGGTGTTTTTGACCCCTTGTCGTCGCTGCATCGGGGAAATAGGCGGTCTCGTTCTCCACGAGGGTGACGTTCTTGGCCTCGACCCAGACGGTTCCCGCCGCTCCCCGGATGCGGGCGTCCAGGCGACTGTCTCCGGACCGGGCCTCGTTTTGGAAGGAGTCGCAGCCTTCGAGCTCGGGGAGCAGACCCATTTCCCAGGCCACCCTCAGGACTCGATTGGGAACCAGGGTGTTGACTCCGACCCAGATTCCTCCCACCCGGATCAACTCGAGGGTATGGGCCAAGATCCGGCCCCGGCCCGGGGCGGGGGAAACCAGCACCGGAGAGCCCGGTCTCAAGAGGCCCAGCATGCTCCCCGAGTTGTTGCAGTGGACCCAAGTGCGCCCTTCCTGCGTCTCCACTTCCACCCGAAAGCGCTTTTCCCGCCGGACGAACCGCGCCGAGAAACTGCCCCGGGGAAACACCAAAAGCGGATCCTTCGGATCTCGCTGCATGTGGGGTCCTTCCTTTGAAGGTTCTTTTGACGCAGGGTCGCCGTTCCCCTACACTTCCCCGTCCTAACGTGAGCAATCTTTACCAGGAAAGGAAGTCCTTGATCTACCCATCTCCGATCGACGACGAGCCGGGAAAACCGGGAACAGA
>JARKQW010000031.1 GCA_029974695.1 Syntrophobacteraceae bacterium
TGGGCGTCGTTCATGCCGTGACTCACGCTGTAGACGGCGGCGGAAAACAACTGGAGCCTTCGATACACCCGGTCCGTCTTGAACACGTTGCTCCTGACCGACAGGTTCAGCACCACGATCATGATGCCCAGTCCCAGGACCAGCCCGATGGCGGGGGAGAGCACGATGAAGGCCGCCGTCTTGAGGATCCCGTTCCATTGAAGCACGGCGGTCCCTCCCTGGACGAAACCCGCTCCCATGAGCCCCCCGATGAGGGCGTGGGATGAGCTGCTGGGCAGGCCCAGCCACCAGGTGATGAGGTTCCACGCGATGGCTCCCCCCAAGGCGGCCAGCACGAGGAAATTGTTCACCACCCCCGGCTGGACGATCCCCGTCCCAATGGTCTTGGCCACGGGGATTCCCGCAATGAAGATGGCCGTGAAGTTGAAAAAGGAAGCCCACACCACGGCACTCTGGGGCGAGAGCACCCGGGTGGACACGACGGTGGCGATGGAATTGGCCGAATCGTGAAAACCGTTGATGAAATCGAAGGATAGGGCAACGAGGACGATCAGGATCGTCAGGATCAGCGAGTGACTATCCATGTTTCAGGATAATTCCTTCCACGATGTTGGAGACATCTTCACAGGTGTCGATGGCTTCTTCCACCAACTCGGTGATCTCTTTCAGCTTGATGAGGTCGAAAGGGTCCGTTTCCCGCTCGAAAAGGCGAGCCATGGCCTGGCGAAGGATATAATCCCCCTCGTTCTCGAGGGTGTTGATTTCCACTAACCACTCCATGACCATGGGATGATCTTTCTTGTGGCGAAGACCCCGCACAACCTTCAGGACAAGGCCGATGGCGTTATTGAGGATGACGGCAAGCTCGATGATTTCCCGGGTGGGGTTTTTCACCTTGTAGAGATGCATGCGGATGGCCGATGCTTCGATGAGGTCCAGGATGGAATCCATCTTGCGGGCAAGGGCATGGATGTCTTCCCGGTCCAGGGGCGTGATGTACGACTGGTGGAGCTTGGAATAGATGATATGGGTCACTCGGTCGGCGTCGTGCTCGATCTCTTTGAGGGTGGGAAGTTTTGCTTCGGAATGCTCGTAGTGGTTCAGCATATCGAGGAAGAGCAACCCTCCCTTTTCGATGAGGGCTCCCAGTTCCTCGAAGTGGTCGAAAAATTTCTCGTTCTTGGGGATGAGTCTCATGGAAACAAGCAGCCTCCTAAACGAAACGGGTTGAGGAAACGAGGCGGATCGGTCCTTCTTTGCTGCTTGGAGCTCCCGAGAATTGCTTGTGGCTGGTGAATACCACGACCACGGGGAAGCGTCAAGGAAAGGGTGCGCGAGGGTGAGGACGACGATCGGGCCCCCGGATTCTCCGGCCCGGCTATGGGCGAGACCCGGCGGATTCCGACCTCACCGGGTTTCTCAGGGTGCCGATCCCTTGGATCTCCACCTCCACCACGTCTCCGTGCTCGATGGGGCCGACCCCGCTGGGAGTACCCGTGGCGATGACGTCCCCGGGCATGAGGGTGAAATTCTTGGACACAAAGGCGAGGATTTCGGGAATGGGAAAAATCATGTACCGGGTATTCGAGTCCTGGACCACTCGTCCGTTGAGTCGACACTGGAGCCCCAGTTCCTGGGGGTCGCCCAGGTCCTCGGGAAGGACGATGCAGGGACCGATGGGACCGAAGGTGTCCAGGGATTTTCCCCGAAACCATCCCGAACGGTCTGCCGTCTGGAGGTTGCGCTGGCTCACGTCGTTCATGCACGTGTAGCCGAAGACGACCCCTCGGGCGTCCCGGGGATCGAGGTTTTTGCACCGTTTTCCGATGACGATGGCCAACTCGGCCTCATAATCCGTGCGAAGCTCCTCGAAGCCGTACCCCTCGAGAAATGCCGGAAGCACGATGGGTTCCTCGGGGCCGATGAGCACGTTGGGGGTCTTGGGGAAGAGGATGGGCTCGGAGGGGATCTCGTCCGTAAATCCGCGAACCTTCACCGAGCCGCTTTCGGCAATGTGGTCCCGGTAATTGAGACCCAGGGCAATGATCTTGCTGGGGTTCAGGGTGTAGGTGCGGTCGGTGTGGGCAATGGGCAACGTTACCACGGGGTCCTTCCTCCTCGATTCCAAGGGCGGCCGGTCATCCCGGTCAATGGGGTTCCCGGATGACCAGCCCTTCCAGTCGTTCCTTGCGATTGAAGTCCGCGGCAAACCGCAGGGCCTCCTCCCTGCTCTGAAAAGACCCCACGAGGATCCGGTTCCATCGGCCGCTCTCCTGGAGATCCAGGGGCTCGAGACGGGAAGGATACCCCTTGGATTTCAACTGTTCCACCAGCTTCTGGGCGTTTTCGGCATCCCGAAGGGAAGCAATGAGGAGAGTGAAGTGTCCCGCAGCGATTTCCGGGGGCGGAGCTTCTTTGACCGCCTCCTTGGCGGCCTCTTTGGTCGCTTCCTTGGGAGTCTCCTTGGCCGTCTTGGGAGGCGCGGCCTTGTCCTTACCCCCTGCCTTCGAGGCGTCCGGGGTTGCGGGGGTCTTCTCGGCCGGGGACGTCTTGGAGGAATTCCTGGGTTGGGGAGCGGCCGGTGCCGGTTGGTCGGTTTCCGGGGCCGGGGGTGATTCTTTCTGGGCCAGGTCCTCGTAATAGCTCAATGTCTCGAGCATCTTCTTGGGACTGTCCCAGGTTTCCGCCGCATCGGGCCGCTCGGGGGCCACTTCTTTGTCCAATCCGATGAAGCGAACCAGGTGGGCCCGCAGGGACAGGTCTTCGGAATCGATCAAGGGAAGCCCTCTTCCCGCCAAAATCCCCAGCATGAACATCCAGGCCAGGACCAGTACCAGGGCGAACAACCCCGTGAACACATGCTTCGTGCTGAACTCGACACGGTGCCGCTTGGGGGCGCGATCGGGCTCGGCCGGGTCCGGAACGTTCCTGCCCTTGGATCGACTCATGGCCTGGTCTCCTGGTCAGCCGGTCTACATTTTTTCGGGCGCCGCAACCCCCAACACTCCCAACGCGTTTCCGATGACCCGGCGCAATGCCGACGCCAGGTACAGCCTTGCCTGGGTCAATTCCGGATCGTCTCCCAGGATGCGGTTCCGGTTGTAGTAGCTGTGAAACAGGGAGACGAGCTCGTGGAGGTAGTAGGGGATATAATGAGGTTCCAGAGATTTGACGCAGTTGAGCAGCACCTGGGGATATTCCCCCAGCTGCTGGAGGATCTCGAGCTCCTGGGGCACGGTAAGCCGGTGCAACGGGGGTTCCTCGCCGCCCTCGGCCCACCGGCACGAAATCCCCCGTTGCCCGGCCACCTCGAAAAGGCTCGAGAGCCGTGCGTGGGCGTACTGAACATAGAAAACGGGGTTGTCGTTGGTCTGCATCTTGGCCACGTCCAGGTCGAAATCCAGGGGACTGTCCGTGCGCCGCGTCAGAAAAATGAACCGGGCGGCATCTTTGCCCACC
Source organism: Syntrophobacteraceae bacterium (assembly GCA_029974695.1). Lineage (GTDB taxonomy): Bacteria > Desulfobacterota > Syntrophobacteria > Syntrophobacterales > Syntrophobacteraceae > JAGPLX01. Next base: position 3,460 of record JARKQW010000031.1, read on the forward strand.
TCGTCGATGACCTCGCGAAGCGTCACGAACTCCCCCGCCCGGGTGGACATGGCAACGGGCTTGCCCCCCCGGAGGAGATTGACCAGTTGAACCAGGATGATTCTCAAGTCGGCCCGGTCCCGCCCCAGGGCCTGAACGCCCGCCGACATGCGGTCCACGTACCCGTGGTGGTCCGCTCCCCAGATGTCCACCACAA
>JARKQW010000081.1 GCA_029974695.1 Syntrophobacteraceae bacterium
CCCCCTGGTCCTTGGTTTCGATAAATCCGTAGCCTTTCTTGTCATTGAACCACTTTACTCGGCCTTCCGACATCTGGGTGTTCCTTTCCTGCCATGGTTTTGTTTCGGAATGTCGGTGCGTACCTTTGAGAGCGACCTTGCCATCGTTTTTTGGGATCGAAAACAGATTGGGGCGGACCTCAAAATACGACCTCTTTACAAAGATGAGGTGCTACTTAGCGCAATATTTCTCAAAGGTCAAGGCTTTCGTTATCTCAATGCCTTACCTGCTCTTGGCCCCCGCCATCCGCTCCCTCCGTTGCCGCTCTTTTTCACCTTCTTCCCCCGAAGGATGTTCCCAAACTTCCGTTGACAAAACCGGCGCCTTCCCATTTAAGTTATGGGGCGCGGGAACCGTCCGCCGCCCCCTGCGGCGACCCGCCCCATGCCGAAAAGGGATTCGACGGATGCGGGATTCCCCGAAGTTGCCCGGGGGCGCCCCCATCGAGTCCTCGGACCCCGATGCCGGCCTACAACCGTCTCTCCAGCCTTCAAGACAGAAAGGTGGACCATGCAAATCACCTGTTTGGGCGCCGCACGCTGCGTGACCGGGTCCTGTTTTCTCCTGGACGACGAAGAACGATACCTCATTGACTGCGGCCTTTTTCAGGGCGGAAAGCAGATGGAAGCGTTGAACCGGAAGGAATGGGGATTTCGTCCGGAAGAGATCTCAGCCCTCTTTCTCACTCATGCCCACATCGACCACTGCGGACGGATCCCAAAGCTAGTCAGAGACGGCTTCCGGGGAAGGATCTTCTGTACCCTGCCCACGGCGGAGCTATGCAAGATCCTGCTCATGGATTCGGCGCACATCCAGGAGATGGAAGCCGAATGGCAAAGCCGCAAACGAAGGAGGCGGGGAGACCCCGAGATGGCACCCCTGTATACGCTGCCCGACGCAGAGGCCTCGTTTCCGTTCTTGGAGACCGTGCCCGTGGGAAAGAGGATCGACCTTCATCCGCACCTATCTTTCTCCTTCCGCAATGCGGGCCATATCCTGGGCTCCTCGATCCTCGAGCTGTGGGTCGGCCCCCGGGACAAGCCCCACAAAGTGGTGTTTTCCGGGGACATCGGCCAGAAAGACCAGCTCATTGTCCGAGACCCGGAAGCCATCGGCGACGCGGATATCCTGTTCGTCGAATCCACCTACGGCAACCGAAACCACAAGACCATGGAACAGAGCCGCAGGGAACTCGTCGAGGCGATTCACTACAGCTACAACCACGGGGAGAAAGTGATCATCCCGGCCTTCGCCGTGGAGCGCACCCAGGAGATCCTCTACATCCTGGGAGAATCGTTTCGAAAGGGTCTCATCCCGTCCATGCCGGTCTACCTGGACAGCCCCCTGGCCATCGCCGCCACCGAGATCTTCCGACGCAGGAGCGAATTCTTCGACGAGGACGCCATGGCCATCCTCAACCACGGACAGGACCCTTTCGATTTCCCTCAGCTGATTTTCTCCCGGACCGCCGAAGATTCGATCGCCATCAACCAGAAAGCCGGCCCCGCCATCGTGATTGCCGGCAACGGCATGTGCACCGCGGGCCGGATCAAGCACCACCTCAAACACAACCTGTGGCGCAAGGGCTGCGCAGTGGTCATCGTCGGGTTTCAGGCCGAGGGCACTGTCGGGAGAAAGCTGGTGGAAGGAGCCCCCTCCGTCAAGGTCCTGGGAGAGAGGATCCTGGTGCGGGCCAGGGTATTCACCATCGGGGGGTTTTCGGCCCACGCCGATCAGCAGGACCTGCTCGACTGGATCGCCCATTTCGGGAACCCGTCCTTGCGGGTCTATGCCGTTCACGGAGAAGAAAGCATTAGTGAGGCGTTTGCATCCCTCGTGCGACAGCGCTACGGATTTTCCACCCATGTGCCCGGCATGGGGGAAGTGATCCCGATTCTCCCCACCGACCGGGAAATCGCCGCCCGGCAAGGGCAGGTGCCCGGGTGGGAGCAAAGCTGGATGAGAACCCTGCGGAAAGCCGAAGCCGTCAGGGCCCTGGGGGCAAAACTCCCCCCGGAACTGCTTTTGCAACTGGAAGAGACGCTCAACCGCACCGAGAGGGAACTGGATACGGTGCTGAGCGAAGCCGGGAAGGGGTAGCCCCCCAAAGACCCTCGGCCAACGCCGCAATCTTTCAGCCCAATTCCTCCAGGTACATGGCGATGGAGGAGTGTGCTCCTTTGGGGGCCGCAAGCAGGTGCTCTTCGATTCTCGATCCTCCCAGGTATTCGCTCAGGTGGAAGGCCGATCCGTCCAGCTTGCGAATTTCTCCGCCTGCTGCCGCGAGGATGATCTGAGCCGCCGCCAGATCCTGATAGGACACATGGGCCAGGAGGGCCGCTTCGGCCCTGCCCCGGGCCACATAGCAGATGTGGGCCGCCGTGGACCCCAGGTTGCGGATTTTTCCCGGAAACACGGAATGATAGTGGTTGTGGAACCTCGAGTACGTGAGGAGCAGGCTCTCGTTGCTCAGGTCCCCCACGTTGGGAATCCGGATGGGCTCCTGCCCCCAGAACGCTTTCTGCCCCGCCCGGGCGCTGTAAAGGTCCCCCGTCACCGGCATATAGAAAACCCCGAGAATGGGCCAGAAGTTTTCCAGGAGAGCCAGGGACGTGCCCCAGATGGGGACCCCCGCCTGAAAATTGGCTACGCCGTCCAGGGCGTCCAGAATCCAGAGGTATCCTTCCTGCCCGTGGACGTAGTCCTTGGAAGGAAGATCGTCCCCGAACAATCCGTGTTGGGGAAATCGCTCGTGCAGCTTGCCGCGAAAAAGCTCCACCAGGTGCAATTCCGCCGCGGTGACCAGTTCCTCATCAAACTTTACCTCGGGATTTCCTTTCCCATAGTAGGCCAGGGCTTCATCCCCCACGGTCCGCACCATTTCCACTGCAAATTTCGTCAAATCCTCGACCGCAGGTTTCTCCAGTTGCACCATGTTTGCTCCCCCAGAAGAAATGACTCGTAGCTCCCTGATCGTGTTCCGGATTCCTGAAACTGCCCGCAGGCTCCTCCGGGCATCCAAGTCTTTCTTTACATCGAAGAATTTCATGTTAACAAAGCTCGAAGAGATAGCAAGCCGAAAAGGGAGGAAACAACCCGATGCCCATTGTCACTCTGCTCAGCGATTTCGGCACCCGGGACGGATATGTGGCCGCCATGAAAGGGGTAATCCTGGGCATCTGTCCCGGAGCCTGCCTCGTGGACGTCACCCACGAGGTCCCCCCCCAGGACGTGCGGGCCGGGGCCTTTGTCCTGTCCACGGTGTATGAACATTTTCCTCCGGGAAGCATTCACGTTGCCGTGGTGGACCCGGGTGTCGGTACCGACCGAAAAGCCCTGGGGCTTCAAGCGGCCCGACAATTCTTCGTGGGGCCGGACAACGGCATCTTTTCCCTGGTGCTGAGGAAGCACCCCGACCGGACCGCCTACAGCCTCGAGAACCCTGCCTTCCGGAAGGAACCGGTGAGCCGGACTTTCCACGGTCGAGACCTTTTCGCCCCGGCGGCGGCGCATCTGGCCGCGGGCGCCCCCCTCGAATCCATGGGCCCCCCCTGTACCCCCGGGATGGAACCCTGGAGCTCCCCCCGTTCCTCCCCCCGGGAGATCCTCGGGGAAGCAATCTACG
>JARKQW010000121.1 GCA_029974695.1 Syntrophobacteraceae bacterium
AAAGCACGCATATTTGTTGCTTTTTCAACACCCTGCTAGGGGGGGTAGTCATGCAATCTTTCGAGGTACTGAAGGACCTTTACTGGGTTGGAGCCGTGGATTGGAATATCCGGGACTTCCACGGCTATTCCGTCCCCAAGGGTACGACCTACAACGCTTTCCTCCTCATGGACGAAAAGGTCGCCCTCTTCGACACGGTCAAGAAGCCCTTCAAGGACACTTTGATTCACAATATCCGGAAGGTCGTCGAGCCGCAAAGGATCGATTACCTCATAGTCAATCATGTGGAAATGGATCATTCGGGATGTGTGCCGGAGATGGTGGATCTCATCCGGCCCGAAAAGCTCATCTGTTCCCCCATGGGGAAAAAGGCCCTGATTCAGCACTACCACAGGGAAGACTGGCCCTACGAAGTCGTGGAAACCGGCAGGAATATCCCCCTGGGGAGGCGGTCCGTGCAGTTCATCGAAACCCGCATGTTGCACTGGCCCGACAGCATGCTCTCCTACGTCCCCGAGGCCCGCCTGTTGATCTCCAGCGACGGTTTCGGCCAGCACTGGGCCACCAGTGAACGCTTCGACGACCAAGTGGACTTGCCCGAACTCTTCCACCACGCAGCCAGGTACTATGCCAACATTCTGCTCCCGTACTCACCCTTGGTTCAGAAGGTCCTGGCAAAGGTCAAGGAGCTGGGTCTGGCCATCGACATGATCGCTCCCGACCATGGATTGATCTGGCGGTCGAATGTGTCGAAAATTCTGGACTCCTACGCAACATGGAGCCTCCAGCAGCCGAAGAGCAAGGCCTTGCTCATCTACGATACCATGTGGCAAAGCACCGAGATCATGGCTCGATCCATCGCCAAAGGTCTTATGGAGGAAGGGGTCAGCGTGCGGATTCTCAACCTCAAGACCAACCATCGAAGCGACATCATCACGGAAGTCCTGGATGCCGGGGCCTTGATTCTGGGTTCTCCCACCCTCAACAACGGAATCCTACCCACCATGGCCGATCTGCTTTGTTATATGAAGGGACTGCGTCCCGTGAACAAGATCGCGGCCGCTTTCGGCTCTTACGGATGGAGTGGGGAAGCGGTGAAGGTGATCAACGACGCACTCAAGGAAATGAAATTCGATGTGCTCGAACCGGGAATACGGGTCCACTACGCACCGACCCATGACGACCTGCAACGATGTCTGGAATTCGGGAGGAAGATCGGAAAAGCGGTGAAGGAAAGAGGGTAGGGGACTCCGGGGAGCCCCGGGGGGATTGCCTCGACAACTCGGGTCCCCCGACGCCCCCCATGCCTCCCTCGGCGCCGGATGACGGGGCGGGCCCGGATAAGTGCCCGGAGTCGGGACCGAGGGTTTTTCCGGACTCCCCAAGCCCGGGTCCTTTGTCCCCCGTTGCTGATCCTGCTACTTTTGCCACCACGGCTTCTGCATCTTCATCCTCGAGAGGTCGGCCTCCAGGTCCTTCACCCGAGACAAGAGCTCGACCCATTGCTTCTCTCTTTCCAGGCCCCGCAACTCCAAGTACTGGACGCGGGCCGCCAGCTCCTCCAGTTCTTTTCTGTCCGGCCCCGAGCCCTGATCTCTTCCCTCCACGAGTTGCTTGAGCTCCCCCATGAGCCGGCTCCCCTTCCTCAGTTCCCCGATTTCCATGAGAAGACTTTCATAACGCTCTCGATCCAGGGTCACCGTGTCCCCACTCTGTCCCTTTTGTGTCCTGGGTTGTGTCCCCTCCAGTCCTGGTCCCTGTCCCTGAGACACCCGTCCCAGATATGCCGTCAGTTCCTGGAGGGAGACGAGGGTCCGGGTACCCTCCTTAATCTTTGTTAGAAAGCCTTTTGCAAGATATCGATGAATGGTCTTGGTAGACACGTTCAGGGTCCTTGCCGCGGCCTTCACGGTGAGACGCTCGGGTGTCTCTTGTCTTTGCATAGGGTGTCCCTCCTTTCAATCCCGATGATGGCAAATTCCCGAGGGATAGGAAAGGGGAAACTGGACCGCTTCCCGGCCTTTGCCCGGGGGACCCTGCACGAAAGGGCGCCTTGGTCGGCGATCAGGATCCACGACTCGTCTGCGCATGCCCGATCTCGGGGCTGGGGTCCGAGCTGTCGCTTGGCGGTTGGGCAAACGAATTATATGGCAACGAATCTCAATGTTTTGTAATATGTTCCAGCTTCACAAACGTCTGTATGGGTTATTAGGGGGGAACCATGAGAGGGGTGATCACGTCGTGTGACTTTCCATATAGTCGGTCAACATCTCGTAAACGCTCAACTCTTCAACCACCATTACAGGCTTAGAAAGGAACGGGTATGATAAGGCTGGCGAGATTCTCAATACTGGCGCTTGCGGTTCTGCTCTCAACCGCGCCTTGCGTCCTTGCCCAGGCCCAGGGAGGCGATGATGGCGGAGTCCTGGTCGGCCGGATTTCACACGTCGAGGGACAGGTGCTGCGCTATGTCCCCGAAGACGACGATTGGGTGATCACGGTCAAGGACGCTCCTTTCGGCTTCGAGGACGCCCTCTATTCCGATAAGGACTCCAGGGTTGAGCTCCTCCTTCCCAACAGCACCCAAGTCCGCATGGGAGAAGACACCCAGATCCAGCTCATCTCCTTGCAGGACGACTTGACGGAAATGGATGTGGCCTCCGGAGTGGCGCGGTTCTACAACAAGAGCAAGGACGGAGTGGTCCGCGTGACGACTCCGTACGGATACGTTCTTGCAGGGGCGGCAACGGTCTTCGACCTTTACGTGGGAGATGAGTCTCTCGAGATCATTGCCATCCGTGGGACCGTTGATTTCGTCACCGAGAAGGATCAGAGCAAGTACGAAGTGATCGCCGGGTCGGAATCCCTGGTTTCCGACGGCAGCCAGGTGACTGCTGACGACGGCACCGTGGACGTCGCCTGGGACGATTGGAACACGGAACGAGACAACCTTTGGAGCCGACGCCTTCAGGTCAAGGGAGATTCGGTGCGATACATCCCCGAGAGTCTCCATGATCAGGCATACGAACTGGAGGAAAACGGAAGGTGGGATCGAGTCTACTACAACGGCGAACACCGGATGATGTGGCGGCCGACACACGTTGACTCGGACTGGGCTCCTTACAGCGAAGGCCGATGGACGGAATGGTACGACGACAACTGCTGGATTCCCGAAGAGCCCTTCGGTTATACGACTCATCATTACGGCAGTTGGGCCTACATCGATGACTGCAGCTGCTGGTACTGGGCGCCTCCGGTGGTTCGGGTTCATGTGGGCCCGTCCTACGGCTGCTGCTGCTGCTGGAATCCCGGGAGAGTCGCCTGGATTCATTCCGAAGCGGATATCGGTTGGGTACCCCTGGCTCCGTGGGAACCCTACTACTGTCATCGCCCATGGTTCCCGGGCGCCGTGGTGGTCGGAGGCGTGGGGGTGGCCGCGTTGGGTGTGGGCCTCGCTATCGGTTCTCTGGCCTATGTGGGCCACGCCGTGTTGGTCCCCCAGGTGAATTTTTGGGGAGTTCACCGGTACTCCAGCGTCAGAATTCGGAATATCAATAAAACGGTGATCATAAACAACTACAAGACTACCAAGGTCATAAACAAAACCGTCATCAACAATTACGATTCGCGTCGAGCCAGGCGCAATTTCACCAATGCCGTCTATAAAGGAAAACCGAGGGCAAATCTCAATCGCATCAATCAGAACCGTAAGCTGGCCGCACAGGAGCGCAAAATCAACGCCAGGGATTATGAACGCAGGGTCAAGAACCTTAAAGAAGGAAGACCGTCCGGAGATGCCAGGCTTCAGAAGCCCAAGGTGGCCAATAGGGACTTGAAGAAGCAGGGGCGGCAGGTTCGAGATCGGGATGTACGCAGACCGGGAGACCGTAGGGAGGACCGCAAGGGGGATCGCGACCGGATCCGGCCCCCCAAGAGGGACCAGATCGAGCGGGAGAAGGCTCGAAGGGATGATCGGGGCAGGATGGACCGGGACGAGCGCGCCAAGGCCCGGGAAGAACGCCGCATCGAGCGGGAGAAGGCTCGAAGGGATGATCGGGGCAGGATGGATCGCGACGAGCGCGCCAAGGCCCGGGAAGAACGCCGCCTCGAGCGGGAAAAGGCTCGAAGGGACGATCGGGGCAGGACCCGGGAAGAACGCCGACAGCAAATGGATCAGGACCGCAGACAGAAACGTGAAGTCCAACAACAGCAGCAGCGGGAACGACGCCAACAGATGCAGGAGGAGCGGCGGCAAAGACGACAGGAACGTCAGCCCCAGGGTCAGGTCGTGAGGCAACACCGCCAACAGCAGCGCCAGCAGCAACTGCAACCGCGTCAACAACAGAGAGAACAGCGCCCGCAACAAATGCAGCAACGCCAGGAGCGCCAGCAGCAGCGCCAGCAACAACAGCAGCAACGCCAGCAACAGATGCAGCAGCGTCAACCACAACACCAGCGTCAGCAACAACTGCAGCAACGCCAT
>JARKQW010000129.1 GCA_029974695.1 Syntrophobacteraceae bacterium
CCCGGCCGCCGCCAGGGCCTGGCGAAGAAGGGACTCGCTCTTGGACGCCATGGCCACCGCGTCTCCGCAGATTCTCCCCGCTTCGCTGGGATTATGAAATCCCACGGAATTTTCCGCACCGATGAAGATCACCCGGTAGAAGGCATCCAGGTACAGGTCCTTGGCTCGTTCGTAGAGGGCTTCGTCAATCTTTTTTCCTTCGCCCTGGGCCTTGTGGACCATTTCGAAAAGCTTTGCCGCCACCGCCGTGGCATAGCCCGCACGATTCATCAGGGACACGGTGCGGTCCTGGATGGTGTAGATCCGGTTTCTCAGCCATTCCGTCGATTCCGTGTGACACTGCTGACATCCCCGCAGATCGTTCTTGAGGGGACTCATGACGTCGTGGTCCGAAATCTTGTTGGCCCCCACCCGAATGTAGGGCATGTGGCAGTCGGCACAGGCGACTCCCGCCTGGTAGTGAACACTCTTGTAGCTGAAGAACTCGTATTCCGGATGCCGGATGAATCCCACCTTGAACCCGGTCACCGCCTGTTTCCACTCGAGGTGGGACGGATCGCTCCTCACCACCTTGATGATGTTTTCCACCGAGATGTTGCCCGTACTGCTCCCCTGCCAGGGGAAGAAGACGGCCGTGGATTTCATCTCGGCGTCCTTGGGGATGACGTAGGTCACGTGGCACTGGGCGCACACCATCATGCGGCTTTCCTGGCGGCCGACGGCGGCCGCGTCTCTTCCCATGTCGGCCAGGGCCTTCTGTAGGGTCCACCGGGACAATTGGAGAGACATGGTCCGGTTGTCGTGGCAATCCGTGCAGGCCACCCCCATCTGCTGAAACTCCTTGGGAATCTTGGCATGCACCTCCATGTAGGGATCCGCAAAATAGGCCTTCCCCATTTCCTGCTGCAGCTTGGGGGCGAAGGGAGTCTTGCAGGTAAGACAGGCGCCTCCCGCCTTCAAACGGGACGGGTCGATCTCGAGCTGATCGATCACCATGTAGTGGTGTCCTCGGGGCTCGTTGTACTCGACGCCGAACCCCCAACCGTTGAACAGCAGCGGCATGTAGGGAAATTCGCTCAACTTGTCGTAGATGACCAAATCGGTGTCGTATCCCTTCTTGTACTTGCTCTTGCCCGCGGGCCGGGGATCCTTGGTCTTTGCCCAGGACTCGTACTCGAGGGGGTAGACTTTCCCCCAGTTGGCGGGATTGTAGTCTCCGTCGGCGATGGTCCCGGTTCTCACCGGCTGCGGCTTTTCCGGAGCACAAGCGGACAATCCAAGGCAGGCCGCGAGAATAGCCGGCCAGACCACGCCACAAAAGGATCCTCGACGATCCATACTCGACCTCCTTTTCGTTGAGCTCTCAGCCCTTCCCATTACATGGCTCCACTGATCTTGTGGGACACCCTGCGGTGACACTGCCAGCAGTTCCGGTCTTCGTTGATCCGCGACACCATTTCTCCGTGGCATCGAAAGCAGTTCTCCTGGACGAGGGCGGCCCCGGACTGGGACAGGGTAATGGTGTCGGGGACTCGACCCGAGTAAAAGACATAGGCATCCCACATCCCGTCGATGCCCTTCCGGGCCAGGTGTCGCGCCGTATGGTCGTTGGGCAGATGACAATCGATGCATTTTACCCGCCGGTGGGCTCCGTGGTGGAACCAGTTTTCGTACTGGGATTCCATGACGTGGCACCCGGCGCAGAACTCCGGGGTCTCCGACTTGGCGTACAAGCCCGGAGGCCCGAAGCTCAGGAAGGCACCCACCACGCATCCCAGAATGGCGAGAGTGCCGAACACCTGGAGGAATCGCCTGTGTCTTCCCAGGAAATTTCGAACCGCCATTGGCCTTCTTCTCCCTTCTAAATCCGGATTGAAAAGGGCGTCACGCCGTCTCTTCCCACAAACGGGACGTGCACTGCACAAATCAGGGCAAGTCGCGTCCGTGAAGGCGTGGTTCTCGACAGGGGCCGGCTGGAAATGAAGTCCGCGCATGAGCGATGGGGTCATTGAAGCTGCAAAGCGAGCATACCGGATCCCTGTAGATATTCTTTTGACTTAAGTCAATTGATTTGAACGAGAAGCGTTTTGAAGAAACTTGCGGGACGATTCGAACCGTTGTAAAGATCCCTATGAATCGGCCCCGGGGAAAAGCCCGGGGACCTTCAAGGAAAGGAATCCCTTTGGGAAGAATCCGGTATCGTTCTCTCTGGAGTCTCGCCGTTGCCTGGTGTTTGCTCTACGGTTGTTCCAAGCAGTACGTGGATCTGCGGCAAATCGAGGATCCGCCCCCGTCCGAGGGGGTCTACCTCCCCCCGGAAGAACCGCGCCGAAAGTCCCGGGTCAAGGGCCCCTCGATCCTGGACAAGGGGGTGAAACGGCGCCAGATCTCGGAGAAGGACCTGGCGGCCGCGTGTGAAAGAAATGCCGGTATGGACCGAACCGCTTGCCTGGAAATCCTCGCCCGGCTCAATTCCAAGGACCGTTCCTATATTCCCGAGGACCTCAAGAACAAGCGTCCCCTTCTCGTACCCAACAGTTTCGAGGCCTACAAGGATTGGAGTCCCCTGCCCAAGCACATCCCGGAGCTTCAAAAAGTTCCCAAGCTCATCCTTGTGGTGAAAGGGATCCCCTTCCTCGGGTGGTATGAAAACGGGGTCCTGGCGGCAGACAGTCACATCTGCATCGGAAAGCAATGGGGATGGACCAGGACCGGCATGTATTCCGTGCTGGACAAAGACATCAACCACTTCTCCCAGAGCTATCCCAATGCTTACGGAGAACCGGCCTGGATGCCCTTTGCCATTCGCGTGTACGAACGGGTGTGGATTCATGCGGGGGACGTCGTTGGCGGCTTCTGTTCTCACGGCTGCATCAACGTTCCCATCAACTCGGCGGAGAAACTCTTTTACTGGGCCGATCTGAAAACCCCTGTTCTGATCCTGGATTCCCTGGACCGCCTCGAGGCGGAATTGAAAAAGATTGCGGGCACCGGAGCATCCGGGTAACCCCCCGGGGGGGGAGGATACGGGCTCGGGTCGTTGGCGACCTTGACCGGAGCCCTGGGATTTGCAAACATCTTTCTGGAGTCACCGGAGTCGAATCACCATGAAGCAAGCACCGCATGCAGGCCGTCGATCGTCGCGTCCCGTTTTTTCCGTCTGCTTCCTTCTGCTTTGCGTGACGGTCCTCGCGCTTCTTTCTTCCTGTTCTTATGGGGACCGAAAGACCACCCACCACGCCAAGCCCGCTCCACCCCCGCCGGAACCCCCCACGGAATTCCAGCCCTATTTCGACGTGAACCTGGGCTGCCCGCTACCCCTGGTGACCAACCCCATCCTCTACG
>JARKQW010000137.1 GCA_029974695.1 Syntrophobacteraceae bacterium
ATCCCACCAGTTGTCGCGATAATCGTCGATGGCATCCAGGAACGTTTCCCGCCCGTTTCCATGATCCACGAAAGGCCTCAGGCCGGGATGTCTCAGGATGGTCAGAACCCCTGCGTATTTTCTTGTCCCGGGGTCCTTTGAACCCAGGTACCCCTTCATGGCCGGACCCAGGACTCCATCCCGGTCCTTCAGGAAATTCGCCGCAGCCAGAGCCGCAGCTTCGTTGCCCAACAGCAGGGCACGCACCCAGACGGCCCGTCCCAGGGCGATTCCCAGGTTTTCCGGCAAATCCGGGCTTTGAACCGTCTCGAGAAGAAGGGCCAGGGGCATCTCCAGGTTGAGGATTCGGGTCGAGTCCTCGTCAAGAAGAGGGTCCTTTGGGACGGCTTCGGAATACTCGATGCGTACCGCAAACCGCGGAGCGTACCGAATGAATTCGGCAAGGTTTTTGGCCGATGCCAAACGTAGTCCCAGGAGCCGGTTCACGGCGGATCGTGGAGTCTTCCGTTTTTCGAAAAGGGGCAGCATGGAATCCAACATGGACCGGGCCTCCTCCGCCTTTCCCGCCTCCGTCGTGCATCGGGCCAGGTGGAAAGCCGCGGTGGCGTACCCGGGAGAATCCTCGGGAACCCGGGCCGCCGCTTCGGCCACGGAAGCATACCGGGGATGCCCCGGGCCGATCTTGGAGAGAACGGCCATGAGCCAGGGAAGAGAACCCTTCTCATCGTATTTCTTCAGCGCACGGACAAGGGCCGCATCTCCACCCGCCTGGAAGGTGAGTATCCAGTCCGTGAGGTCGTGTTCCCCGTCGAGGGAAGCCAGGAGATCTTCCACCGCCTTGGCCTCATCCTCCACGGAACCAACGGTGCCGATGTTGGCAAAGGACTCCGCACCGACCTTCTCTTTCATGAACCGATCCAGGAGGACCGTGTAATCGGAAGCGGTCCGTTGGATGTCCCGTTCCGGGGAGGGGCTCAGGGTCCCCCGGGCCAGCTCCGTTCGGCTTTGGACGGGGTGGAGTTTGAATCGCACCAGTTGCAGCAGGCCCCGGGCCGCGGAATGGGTTTCCGCCAGGGACGGGTCCTCGATCACCCTCGAGAACTGCTTTTCGGCATCCTCCAGAAGGGCCCTGATGCGGCGTTGCTCGGCCCGGGCCTTCTCGGGGTCTTTTCCCGTTGAATCCCCTTGAACGCCTGCCGCCAGGGTGGCCTTTCGGAGCAGCACCCGGCCCACCAGGTAGGGTGCCCGTCGCCGCCACGGGGATTCCTCATCCTTTGCCACGGCCTCGAACAGTTCCCGGGCCTTGTCGAAATTCAGGGCATAGAAATGGGCCGACGCGATCTGGTAGGTCCTGTCCCGGGCGATGAGGGGGTGGATTCCCGGCTCCGGCGGAGAAGGAATCGTCTCCTTTCCCGAACAGTTGGCGAAAACCCGGTTCTGTGCCTCGATCCAGCTCGCCACTTCCCCGGAACCCGCACCGAACCGGGCGGTCCGCTCCCTCAGGGTCCCGGCCGCGGTCTTGAAGGCGTCGTCCAGGCAGTTCTTGAAGTGGAAATCCCCCTGGAGATACGGGTCCGTCAACCGGATGTCCTCCCCCGGGGAAGCCCCTGCCGGATCCGATTCCCTTTGCACCCGCCTCAGTTCCTGGATCCACTCCTTCATCCCCGGGTCCTCGGCCTCCGGAACGACCGGCCCGTCGAAGGAGGCCTCGGCGGCCATCTTGCTCTTCACCAGGCTCAGCAGTCCCGCTCGTTCCTTTTCGTCCAGGGGCGGGCCGGCAAGCTGCCGGTAAGCGGCCACGAGGTACACGCGCCGGTAGGTGGGTTCGAGGATTCCCAGCCTGCCGCCGAGGAACTCCTCGACGGGGGCGTCCGGCATGTTGGTCTCGGTAAAGACCGTGCGAGGAAGCATGGGGCCGCAGGCCCACGTGGCCCGGGGGGCGCTCGCCAAAGCCCATAGAATCAATGCCGCCGCCAATATTCCCCGATACCCTCGCTCCATTGTCACCCCTCCCCTTCCAAAATCTTCAAATCGCCTCCGGGGTTCCGACAATTCGGCAAACCCGGAACCCGGTCCGCCTTTCCGGACGTCGAACCCCGATTTCCGCACGAAGGACCCAACAAACACGAGAAACCCGAAAAAGTTCGAGGTTCCCTTCCTGCCCGAAGCCCTCGCACCGACGTCCTTGATGTTGCACGGGAGCGGATGGAGGCTCCCGTCCCGCGCGGGACCCCGCTCATGGGCCGGGGGATGATTCCCGTACGGGCGACGGCCGACCGGGACCCGGCAGGCTCATTTCCAGCGCCTCTTGGACCTTTTCGAAGGATTTCCGGGTCCACGCCCCCGGGTGGAAGACATATACCCGCACCGGACCGGGAAGAATCGGCCACGGCTCGTCCGTGCATACCCCGAGGCTCCTGCGGCACCCGGGGCACCCAAAACCCGATCCCGCAGCAAGGTGCCTTCGAACCCGGTCCGTGTCGGCACCCATGCGAAACACCATGGGAACGATCTCGTCCACCGGCAGGTCCGTCATCCAGTCGTCGTACAGGCACCACGAGGCCAGGGCGGTGACGGAAAGCGCCATGGAATCGGGCAGGCCCCGCCGAAGCCTCTCGATGAATTCCCGGTAGAATCGTCTCTGGGACACCCGTGCGTCGAAATCCACCTGGATTCCTCCAAGACCCGGCCTTCGAGCCGCTTCGAGGGCCGCCCGCACCAGTTCGTCCATTTGGCCGGGGCCGAGGTCGGGTGGAGAACGGCGATCGGTCTCGATCCTCACCACCGCCATGAGGGCGCTCCCCGGGGGAATGCGAAGAGGCTGCATCCGGGGCCGCACCACAACCCGGCCTCCCATTAGGACACAAGTCCTGCTGAGAAACGCCACTCCCACCCGATTCACATCGATGAACCCGAGCCGTTCGGGCTTTTCCCAGGCCCACAGCATCCACGGGGGAAAGGAGTCCATGCGGCCGCTTCGGTAGGCGAGGTTCCCAGTGGTCCCGGACGGAGTTCCTTTTGGGGAGGATCGAGGTTCGACTGCACCGGCAAGTCCCCTCAGCAGAGTCCCCCATGCGCCGTCATGCCCGTGAAAGACACTCCGTGACGCCTCGTTTGGGATTCCGACGCCGGCCCCCGGGAGCGGCTCATCCGAGGACCCGGCGGGCATACGTTCCACCGGTGCTGGGCCAAACACCAACAAGAGGAACCAGGGGATCGCCCATTTGAGCTCTCCGGGAATCATTCTTCTAAACCACACGATTCCTGAAAGTCATTGCCCATCCGACGGCGCTCCCTGCGGGCGGCAACAAAGCCCGCCCTTTGAGGCCGTACAACGGAAAAAATCGCTCATCTTGGGAATAGGACCGCGAAGGAAAAGACCCGGAGCCGCCGAGGGTCTTCCTCCCCTCCCTTCCTGAGGCCGCCCCCGGAACCCGTCCCGGGTTCGAGGGCCGGGCGGGGTCGCGAGGCCCCCCTGTGAGCTTGTCCGAAATCGGTCTTTCGCCGGGGAACCTTCAGGGGTTCATGAAAGGCCCCGTCTCCGCCTCTTCGGCGAGAAAGGCCGCGTAGCCGGGCTCCAGGTACCGGGTGGAGAAGAGATACACCGCTCCGGCATCCGTGAGGACGGATGCCACGTCCTCGAACTCGGAGCTCCCGGCCATGGATTGAAGGGCGGCTTGGATCTCTTGGGGGCTGAGGTCAAAAGGAGCCTCTCCAAAAAGGTCCAAGGGCACGGGCCGCAAAGATTCGGCCGAGTTCCTGCGAACTTCTTCGGCGATCAAGAGAATGGGCGAGCTCTTCCGATCCAAGATCGAGGCATACGTCCGGCTGAGCACGGCAGGGCAGTGATAGAGGGTCTCGCCGGTATGGCTCGGAAAAGCGGCCAGGTCTTCGTTGGCGGCCAGGGTCATGGCCAGGAGGGCCTCCAGGTCCGGGCCGTCCCGCCCGCCGGGGACGCCAAAGCCCCTTTCCTCGAGGCGCGCCGACAGCGTCCCCTTTCCCACAAGCCTTCCGGCCGCCCCCGCTTCCCGGATCGCTTCGGCCAGGATCCGGCACCGAACATCGCACTCCTGCTCCTTCATCCCCTTACCCCCGGCAGGAGTTTCTTTTTCGCCAGCCCCCGGGCTACGGACTGGAGCCCCAAGCGGGCGTAGGTCTCGGCGGTGGGCGCCCCCGTGGCCTGGTCCCATCCCAGGATTTCATAGAAGAGGTCCATGGCTTTGGCCATGTCCCGGGGATCCATGCGGATGGTTCCCCGGGTAAAGGGCTCGGCTCCTTTGGGGTCCTGGAAGACGTAGGGAGGGATGAGGTCGTGGCGGGTACGCATGTCCACCTCCCCCATGTCCCGGACGGTGAGGGCCCGGTGCAGGGTAAAGATCCGTTCGCCCACGAGGTCCAGTTCTTCGCGGCCGATCTGCTGTCCCGTGGCCGTGCTGCACAGCCTCGATTCCAGGCTGTCGTCCCCCGAATAGCCGCGTTCCTTGATGGGAGAGGCCACCCAGGGTCCCATCCAGTTGCACAGGCCCAGGGTATCGTGGAGCTCCTTGCGGATCAGCGACCACCTGGCCCGGCGCGCTTTGTGGATGTTCATCGGGGTGTAGTTGCCGACCCCGTCCACGGCGTCGGGAGATCCCCAGATCTCCGCCGCCAGTTTCTTCTGCACCTCGAGGGGCAGGCCGTTCTGGACGAAGTTCGTGTGGGAGTGGCACTGGGCGTCTCGGTTGTACTGGGTGTTGATGATGACCCCGCACTGGCCGTCCACATCGTTGGCATGGTGGCGGGCATGCCCCATCTTCCAATATCCGCTCGACAGGTCCCGGGTCCATTCTTCTTCCGGGATGGACCACTGTTCGAGAAGGTGCCCGGTACCCAGCCCCAGAGCCCGCCCCAGTTCCCCCTGGGCCATGGCGATCCGGGGAATGATTTCGAACAGAAACTGGGGATCGGCGCTCTCGTATTTGTCCCAGGAATAGGAGGCGTACTCCTGGGAACCGATCTTGGACTTGAGAGTACCGTCGGAATACAGCTTGATGAGGTCCCGTTGAAGCTGATGGTAGTTGGACCAGATTCCCAGGTCGTCGGCCAGGTTCATGCCCACCATGCAGGCTTCCAGGGCCGCCGGGGTCCGACGATTCCCCTGGAGCGACTTGAAGAAGGCCCAGCCGAAGAGCAGTCCCACGCACGTGTTCTGTGCCGTGTCCCGAATGCCGTACTTGGCGGCCACGGCGGGGACCTTGAGGATGGTGTGGCAGCGAATGGGACACCCGGAGCAGCCGTTTCCGCGTACCGTGTGTTTCCATGCCTGGTCCCCCAAGAAGAACGCGGCGCTGTTGGTGCGAAAGGCGATCCGGTTCGGGTCAAGGAGGCCGCCGTTGATCTCGACGGGGGAGTCGGAGCCTCCCCAACGTTTGCCCGGAGCCCCCACCCAGCGGGAGTTGGGGTGGTAGTATTCCGAATGCGGATGGGGAAAGGCGGGCACCACGTGCTGGTTGTTGCCGCCCAGGATGGAGAGGTGAAACTTGATCAGGCGCTCCCACTCGACCTTATCCCCGGCAATGCGCACGGATCCGCTCCCCTGGATGCCGATGGCCTTGAGGTTCTTGGCCCCCATCACCGCACCCACTCCGCCCGCCGAGTGGGAGACCGAGTTGACGATCAGGGACAAGGGCACCCGGTTTTCCCCGGCCTGACCGATGGCCGCCACGACACAATCGGCACCCATCTCCCGGCTGATCTCGAGGGTGGTGCGGCGGATGCCCGTGCCCCAGAGGTGCCCGGCGTCCCGGATTTCCACCCTTCCGTCACGAATGAAGAGCCACACGGGTTTGTCGGCTTTGCCTTCGATGATGATCCCGTCATAGCCCGCGTACTTGAGCTTGGAGGCAAACCGTCCGCCCATGTGGCCGCTTGCCGTGAGGGCCTTGGGCCAGCAGGAGGGAAACAGGGTGGTGATCGCTGTTCGGCCGCTGCACGGCACGCTGGTCCCGGCCAGGACCCCGGTGGCAAACACCAGCTTGTTGGCGGCGTCGAAGGGGGCGGTCCCGGCGGGGACCTCTTCCCACATCACCCGGTAGCCGATGCCGGTGCCTCCCAGCACGTCCCGGTACCTCTCGACGGTGTCGTCAAGACCGATCTTACCGGTGGAAAGATCCACCCGAAGGATTTTGCCTGCAAAACCGCCGGTAGTTGTGGGCATGCGTGTCTCCCCGGAATGAGCGATCGAACGGAGGAAGGAATCCAAAGGAATCGAAAACCCCGGCGTCGCACCCGTCCGAAGACCGGCCGGAAGTCTCGACCCCGGGTCTGGCCGGGCCGAATCGGTGGTCACCCGCCCACGTGGCACTCGATGCATCCCTTGACCGCTTCGGGGGGGATGGCGGGCAGAACGGCCGTGCGCAAACCGGCTTCATGGGTGACGTCCCGCCAGGGGACGAGGCGAAGCGCCCCGGAAGGGCAGGCCTCGACGCACTTGGGACGGCCGTGGCATAGGAAGCACTTGGTGGCTTTTCCGCTTTCGTCGTCGAAGCTCATCATGTTCCAAGGGCATGCACGAAGGCATAAGCGGCAGCCGGTGCATTGGGCCGCGTTCACGACCCGGGCCCGGGTTTCCGGGTCGGCCTGGATGGCGTTGGCGGGACAGGCCGTGGCGCAGGGCACGGGATGCGGGCATTGACGGCAGGTGTCCGGTTGAAAGAGGCCGATTCCCCAGCTGCCCTGGGTCCCTCGTACGTCGCCGGGACCCTCGGGGCCGAAGTTCAGGTTTCGATCGACCTTGATTCGGGCTACGGAAGGCTGGGCACGGCCGTCGTTGAATTCCGTGCAGGCCA
>JARKQW010000233.1 GCA_029974695.1 Syntrophobacteraceae bacterium
TATTGGAACGATTGGAAACCCCGTCACTGCGGGGGTTCCGCCGGGGCGGGCTTGACGCCCGCGGGGGCGTACCGCCGTTCGATCCGCAAAGACTCTTCCTTTAGCCGTTCTTCGAGCTTCTTGTAGGCTTCCTCGAGGGAAGGTTCCATGACCACCACCTGCCCCTGGGTCATAATGAGCCTCTTGAGCTCGGGAATGTTCAGCTGGGTGGAGGCGATGAGATAGATGGGCTGGATGTAGATCACCACGTTTCCAATGGGAAGGATGATCATCTTGCCCCGTTCCACCCGCGATCCGATCTGGTCCCACAGGGTGAACTGTTCGGCCACTTTGGTATCCTGCTGGATGAGGGCATTCACCTGGGAAGGGCCGTAGATCAGTTCTCCCTTGGGGAAATTGTAGGCCACCATCTTGCCGTAATGGGCTCCCTGGGCACTGACCACCATCAGGGCACGAAGGTTGGCCCGGCCCTTGGGACTCATGGGAGACAGCAGGATAAAACCCGGCTGTCCCCGCTCGATGAGGTCCAGGGTCAGATAGTAGGACTTGATGGGAATCACCTCTTTGCCCAGGGTCGTGGCCGCGAAGTCCCACGCATCCTCCTGTTGATAGAACACCTCGGGATCTTTCTGGTGGTACTTGGCATAGATGCTCATCTGAGCGTTGAACAGATCCTGGGGATAGCGCACCTGGGACAGAAGGTCCGGAGGCATGGCTCCCTTATCCTTGAAAAACCCCGGATACATCCTGGCATAGGCTCGAATGACGGGGTCTCGGGGATCGAAGACGTAGTAGTCCACCGTCCCGTGGTAAGCATCCACTACGATCTTCACCGAGTTGCGGATGTAGTTGAACCGGAAGTCCCCGTCCACATGCATGGCGGCGTTGGGATAGCCGTCGGACACGGTGTAGGCGTCCTGAATCCAGAAGAGTCCTCGGGAAGTCACCGCGATGTAGGGATTGTGGTCCAGGCGCAGGAAGGGGGTCAGGGAGAGGATCCGTTCCCGGATGTTGCGCCGAAAAAGGACCTTGCTGCGTTGGTTGGTCTTGGTGGTGAAGAAGAGGTTCCGATCCCCGAAGTAGTAGGCAAACAGGAACTTCTTGTACAGGCTGTTCAAGGGGACCCCTCCGCTCCACGCGTAGTGGTTCATGACGTTGGAGTTGCCTTCGGGATAGTCGAACTCGCCCTCATCGTTGGGAGCGACGACATAACGGTAGTGATCCAGTTCCCCGTAATAGATGCCCGGCTGCCGAATGTTGAAGCCGAACTCCGATTCCACCGGAATTCCCCGAATGAACCAGGTGATGGGCTCGTCCCCCCCCTGGGCCGCAGGGGTCATGACCACACCGTACCCGTGGGTGTAGGTGAGGTGCTCGTTGACCCAGTTGCGGGCCCCCGAGGGCAACTTGTCGGCATTGAGCTCCCTCGCCGCCAAAAACACCTGCTGCAGGTTCCCCCGGACTTCGTAGAGGCTCACATCCACTCCCGAGAAATCGTAGTAGGTCCTCAGCTCCTGGAGCTGTTCATACACGTTGGTGAGCAGCTCACCGTCCCAGACGGGAACGTTTCGCAGGATGTCCTGGACCTTGGGCTCGGGCACGCCCCGAGGCATCCGTTCCGGGGAGAAGTCCCGGACTTCGACTCGATCCAGATCGTAGGCGGCAAGAGTGGCCGAAACGCTGTTGGCGATGTAGGGCTTTTCCAGAGACAGGGCGTTGGGCTTCACAATGTAGCGGTTGACCACGCTGGGAAGAAAATCCGAGTACCGGCCCCACAGGACCAGGCACAGGCAGGCGGCAGCCCCGGCCAGGGGCCTCCAGTCTTTCCGGGTGTAGATGAAATGCACCAGCAGGGCGGCCGTGGCCAGGAGCAGGACCATGACCATCCAGATCATGGGCAAAATCACCTTCATCTCTTCGTAGCCCGGCCCGAAAAAGAGAGGCTCGTGAGTTTCGGCATACAGGAGCTCGTAGCGTTGAAGGGCAAAGACGCCCACCCCCAGGAGCGTGGTCAGAAGAACCAGGCTGTTGATGTGCCACTTGGCTCCTCGAGGCATCCGCTCGTCCCGCCGCACCAGCAGTCGTCTCTCGAGCCAGTAGAGGAGGAGCAAACCGTGGAGCAGGAGAAGGAAGGCCAGGAACAACCGCTTCTGGAGAAGCGAGTAGATGGGAAGGGAAAACAGGTAAAATCCCACGTCTTTTCCGAATACGGGGTCCTGCAGACCGGCGGAGGGAGCGAACACGAAAAGGAGGAAGTCCTCCCATCGCTGAAAGAGGGGCAGAGCGATGGGAACGGCAAGTACGAGGGACAGGGGGGTATAGACCCACATGGAGCCCGTGCGGAACAGTCTCAGAAGATCCGAGTAGGCCCGGATCGAGGACGGCCGCGCCCCGGAGGTCGGAGGAACCGTCGAGCCCAGGTGCCGGGAAGCCACCCGGAAGTTGAGAAAAAAGATCAGGAAAAACAGCAGGGTCACCACCCCGAAGATCACGTAGCGATACAAGAGCCTCTGCCAGTAGTAGAATTCATAGCCCAGGGATCGAAACCACCAGAGGTCCACCAGGTAGGAGGCCGAGGTAAAACTCACGGCAAATCCCAGGGTCCCCAATCCGATGAAACCGCCCGCCAGCGGCCATAACCATCGTTTCCAAGAAGACATGCATCACTCCTCTCTTGCCGGAGGCACCCGAAGCACGGTTGCACCACCCTCCTAGAATCCATGATAACTTTCGGAATTTCCTTATTGAAGTCATCGTCCGGAGCCAGGGTTGAGATTGAATCACAATGCCCCCGGCCGGGTCAAAGACTTTGTTGGACCCGCCTCCCTTCCACAGTCCCGGGGCCGTCGCCCACCGCCGGGGGCGCCCCGGCGGAGCGTTCTGCATTCCCGTTGACGGGGCGGATCAAATGGGGTAAGAATCGGGATACCTTCCGGGGAGGGATTCCTTCTTGCTGCAGGCGGGGTCCTGGCCGGTCTCGGTTCCCCGGGGGGGCGGGTTCTTTGACAAGATGCGCGTTCAGGTATTCTCGCATGGGTGAGATTCAAGAGGGAAGACGGTGAGAGTCCGTCGCGGTCCCGCCGCTGTGAACGGGGACGAAATCCATCATGACCACTGGCTGCCCACGGAGGGCGCCGGGAAGGGATGGTGAGTAGAACGATCCGTGAGTCAGAAAACCTGCCTGAACGGGAAGGGCGGCTTCGAGGGCGCCCGACCATGGTTTTGGGGGAGGATCTCTCCCCGTGGAACGGTCGGGGGCCTCAACCTCGAACGGCCCCGGGGAACGAGGGATCTCCCCGAGAAGTGAAAGGATCAAGTGAAGCTGGGTGCAATCCTTGAAGGTCCGATGCAGGACCTTCAGGGATTTTTTGTTTTTGGCCCCCAGCCGGGGCAGCCCCTTGGAGTGAGGCCGGGGCATTCGACGACAACCTTGGGGCAGTGGGACCCCCGTCTGCGGGGGCTTTTCACATTTTTGGGACACAAGAACGTGAGTCATTCATCGGAATCATTGAAAACGGACCGCCCGGGCCTGGTGGAAGCCGGACGGCGCATCGAGGTCGAAAGCTTTCGCATCATCGACCGGGAGATGCCGGACCATTCCTTTTCGCCTCCCCAGTGGGAGGTGGTGCGCCGGGTCATACACGCCACCGGGGATTTCGATTTCGCCCGTTGGTTTCGATTCCATCCCCGGGCCGTGGATGCGGGGATCCAAGCGCTCCGGGCGGGGGCCTCCGTCTTTGTGGACACCCGCATGATTCACGCCGGACTTTCCCCCTGGCGCCTGGGATGGTTCGGCAACGAGGTCGTCATTCCCGCGGTGCATCCCGATAGTCACGAGTGGGGGCAGGCCATGGGCACCACGCGGTCCGTGGCGGCGTTCCGGTATGTTTCCCGCCGCATGGACGGGAACATTGTCACCGTGGGCAACGCTCCCACGGCCTTGTTGGAGGTCGTCCGGCTCATCCGGGAAGAGGGGTTGAGGCCGGGGTTGGTCATCGGGGTCCCCGTGGGGTTTGTCCGGGCGGACGAATCCAAGGAGGCCCTCTGGGATCTTCCCGACCAGCCGAACATCACCGTTTTGGGCAGAAAAGGCGGGAGCACGGTGGCCGTAGCCGTCCTCCACGCTCTCCTGGAGCTGGCACGGCATGCTCGCGAGGAGGAAGCCGGTGAATGAGGAACAAGCCATGCTGGGTACATTGTACGGGATCGGCGTCGGACCCGGAGATCCGGAGCTCCTGACCCTCAAGGCGGTACGGGTTCTCAAGGCGGTCTCCCACGTCTTTGCCGCCGCATCGAGCAAGAACGATTACAGCCTGGCCCTGGAAATCGTGCGGGAGCACCTTCCCCCCGAGACCCCCGTGGACCATCTGCTGTTTCCCATGACCTTCCACGCGGAGAGCCTCGAAAACGCATGGACGGCCAACTGCGAACGTGTGGTTCAAATCCTCGGGGAAGGCAAACATGTGGCCTTCCTGACCATCGGGGACCCCCTCACCTTCAGCACCTTCATTTACCTGATGCGAAAGATCCGCAACCGGCTTCCCGGGGTGAAGATCGTCACCGTTCCCGGAATCACCTCCTTTCAGGCCGCCGCTGCCTGCGCCACGGTTCCTCTGGCTGAAGGCGAGGAAGCCATCACCATCATTTCGGGAGCCAAGGGCGGGGATCGACTCAAAGAGGCCATTCGGGTATCGGAGAATGTGGTTCTCATGAAGACCTACAAGCAATTCCCGCAGATTGTCTCCCAGATCGAGGAAGCCGGGCTGACCGACAGCTGCTGTTTCGTGAGCCGCTGCGGATTGGACGGGCAGGTGGTCGAGCGGGACTTCAAGCGGGTTTGCGAGATTCAACAACCTCACTACCTCTCTCTCATGATCATCAAGAAACGAGGCCTGGAACCCTGACGGATCCGGGTGCTCCCGAGGCGGTTTCCTTGACGTCACCGTTGTCCCATTCTCTGCCCCGTTGGCTCGGCTGGATCGGGCTCTGCCTCCTCATTGCCCTTGCCGCCTTCGTAACCTCCGGCATGGGGCCTTTTCCCATCCCCTACGAAACCATCTGGCGAATCTGGATTTCCCCCCTGGATCCCTCCGCCGCTCAAGGCATCGACGATACGACCCGCTATATCGCCATCCATGTACGGCTGGCCCGGGTTTGCCTGGCCCTGGTCGTGGGCAGCGCCCTGGCCCTGGCCGGGGCGGTGTACCAGGGAGTGCTCTTGAATCCCCTGGCGGACCCGTTCACCCTGGGGATCTCGGCGGGTGCCGCCTTCGGCGCTTCCCTCTGCATCATTTTGGGCTGGGGAGGGACTCTTCTCGGGAACGTCAACCCTTTACCCGCAGCGGCCTTCGCAGGGGCACTGGGGGCCCTGTACCTGGTCTACATGCTGGGGAGAATGGACGGAAGGCTTCATGCCACCACCCTGGTCCTGGCGGGCATTGTCGTCTCGACCTTTCTTTCGGCATGGATCAGCCTGCTCAAGAGCCTGAACGAAGATTCCGTTTCCACCATCGTTTTTTGGATCCTGGGAAGCTTTTCGGGAAAGAGCTGGACCCAGGTAGCCGTGGTTTTGCCATACCTGATCCTAGGAGGGACCGCCATTCTCTATTATGCCCGGGAACTCGATATCCTCAGCCTGGGGGATATCCAGGCACAGCAACTGGGAGTAGACGTCGCCCGGGTTCGGTTTCACCTGCTCCTGGCCGCCTCGTTGATCACCGCAGCCGCCGTGGCGGTAAGCGGCATCATCGGTTTTGTGGGCCTTGTGACCCCTCACCTGGTCCGACTGGCCATCGGGCCCCGGCACCGGAAGCTGCTGCCCGCCGTCCTGCTGGGAGGAGGCCTCCTGGTGCTTCTTTCGGACACCCTGGCCCGAAGCGCCCTTCCCAATGGGGAAGAAATCCCGGTGGGAGTGGTGACGGCCATTCTGGGAGGACCCTTCTTTTGCTTCCTGCTGATGCACCGGAAAAAATACCTGCAACTGTAGTCCGTGTTTCGGACCTTTGGTGCGGGTACGGACCCGATCCCGTCCTCAAGGGAATCTCCTTTGGGATTCACCGGGGGGAATTCGTGGGAATCCTGGGCCCCAACGGTTCCGGCAAGACCACTCTCCTCTTGGCGCTCACCGGCATCCTTTCCCCTTCCTCGGGGTCGGTGGAGATCTTCGGAGAATCCCTGGCAACCCTGGGACCCAAGAACCGGGCCAGGAAGATGGCGGCGGTTTCCCAGGATGCCGACGTGCGCTTTCCCTTCTCGTGCGAGGAAGTGGTGCACATGGGGCGCTATCCGCACCAGAAACGGTGGCGCATGGACAGTCCCGAGGATGCAGCCGTGGTGGACCGGGCCTTGGAAATCACCGAAACCACGCCACTGGCCCCGCGGCTCATCACGGCGGTGAGCGGGGGGGAAAAACAGCGGGTCACCATGGCCAAGGCCCTGGCCCAGGACACCCCCCTCCTTTTCCTGGACGAAGCCACCTCGGCCATGGACATCCATCGGAAGCTCCAGATCTTTGGAATTCTCGAGAGGCTCAACCGCGAAACACAACTCACCGTCCTGGCCGTGTTGCACGATGTGAACCTGGCCGCCCTCTACTGCGACCGCTTGATCTTTCTCAAGGAAGGAAACCTGGCGGCCGACGGTCCCACCGCCTCGGTGCTCACCCCCGAAATCCTCGAGGAGCTCTACCAAACCCGGGTCCGGGTTTACCCGGTGGAAGGAACCGACAAGCGCCAGGTGATCTTCCTTCCTTAACGCAAACCGATTCCCCGGGAGGGTCCGCCCCGGCCCTGCAGGCTTCGGAGGGTTCCCGGCCCGGGGGCCTTCGAACTCAGGCTCTTCTTGATCTTGGCAATTCGGGACTTTATACTTGGAGGGTCACAACGAGGGTATTCCCGGACGTCTTTTAACCCGCTTTCGGGGCCAGATGAGGAGAGTCGGACCCAATGTCCCACGACGATTACTACCAGATCCTGGGGGTTTCCCCGGACGCCTCCATCGAGGATATCAAGAAGGCCTACCGCAAACAGGCCCTGGAAACCCACCCGGACCGTAACCCCAACGACGCTCGGGCCGAAGAGCGGTTCAAGAAGATCAGCGAGGCCTACGGGGTCCTCATGGATGCCCGGAAACGCGCCCAGTACGACGAATACCGCCGGTTCGGCACGCACCGGCCCTCCGGGGGCACCTCCCGTACCGGGTTCGGCTACTCCCAGGAGGAAATCTTCCGGGACTTTTTCAGCAGCCGCCAGGGACAGGATGCGTTCTGGGACCTTCAGAAGGAATTCGAACGGATGGGATTCCGCTTCGATGAACGGTTCGTCAACCGGATCTTCTTCGGAGACAAGACCATCTTCTTTCAGAGCATCTTCTGGGGCGGACCCGGCCAGACCCGCGTCTTCCGCTATACGTCCCGGGGAACCCAACCACCGGGGCAGGCCGCCCGCAGACCTTCTCCTCCGCCAGCCACGCCTGCGGAATCCCCGGGGATCGTCTCCCGGGGGATTTCTCTTTTGGCCCAAGCCGGAAAGGGGCTGGCAAAGTCCATCTGGAAGAAGGCGTCGGAAGTGGTTTCGGGGGCGGTGGGAAGTGGGGCAAAACCCGGGCGAAGGCGAGGATCCGACGTCACCTACAGCCTGAAAATCTCCCCCGACGAAGCCTTCATGGGGACCACCGTCGAGATCGAAGTGCCGCACCTGGGCCGCGGAAAAAAGGTTTCCGTCGTCGTTCCCCCCGGGGTGAAGCCCGGCACCCGCCTTCGCCTCAAGGAAATGGGGCTCCTTCACTCCACCCGGACCTCCGGACGAAGAGGCGATCTCTACCTGCAATTGCGGGTGGTCCCCTGAGTCCGCATTTTCCCTCGAGGATGGAAGAGCCCGGTCCCCGGTCTCCCGTGTCGTCTTCCCCGCAGAGAACTCAGGTCCGGGAAGTCACCGAGGAAATGGATTCGGGCCGGGCGCGTAAAGACGCTCCGCGCCCCCTCCCCCCTGCTCTCAGGAGGTTTCTTCCCGGCCTTCGGCTCTTTCGAGCATCCTGACGAACGCTTCCCGGATGATGGGCCACTCGTCGGGCTGAATGGTGCGCACGTCCATGAGGTATTGCTCGGATTCGATGCGCCCGATGATGGGGGGTTTGTTGGCCCGCAACAGCATTTCCATTCGGTTGGGACTCAGGACCGTCGAACTCACCGCCACCCCGTGACCGGCCAGGTTCTGTCCGGGAAGGGACCCGCCTCCCACCTGGGAAAAGCAGGGCCTGACCTTGATTTCGAGAACCCCCCGGGAGTCCGCCTCCCGAAGGAGCGCCGCCAGGCCCTGGGCCCATTCCTCGAGGACCGTCGGGGATAGGGCGATCATCCCCAGGGTGGGAACGGCCTCCATGGCGCGGGCTTCGTCCCGGTACAGGCGAAGGGTGGCCTCGAGGGCCGCCAGGGTCATCTTGTCCACCCGCAAGGCGCGGGTAAGGGGGTTTTTGCGGCACTGATCGAGAAGGTCCTTGCGTCCCACGATGATCCCCGCCTGGGGTCCTCCCAGGAGTTTGTCCCCGCTGAACGTCACCACGTCGGCCCCCGCCTTGACCGCCTCCTGCACGGTGGGTTCCCCCAGGAGTCCAAACCGGGAAAGATCGACGAAGGACCCGCTCCCCAGGTCCTCGATCACGGGCAACCGGTATTGCCGTCCCAAGGTCACCAGTTCTTCCAGGGTCACCTCCGCCGTAAACCCGATGATGCGGTAATTGCTGGTGTGGACCTTCATGAGGGCCGCCGTCCGCTCGTTGATGGCGCCCTCGTAGTCCCGCAGATGGGTGCGGTTGGTGCACCCTACATCTTTCAACGCGGCCCCGCTGCTTCGCATGACGTCGGGAATCCGGAAAGAGCCCCCGATTTCCACCAGTTGCCCCCGGGACACGACGACCTCCCGGTCCCGGGCCAGGGTGTTCAGGACCAGGAAGACGGCCCCGGCGTTGTTGTTGACCACCAGCGCCGCCTCTGCGCCGGTAAGTTCACACAAAACGGCTTCGGCATGAACGTAGCGGGAGCCCCGCTGTCCCCGCTCCAGGTCGTATTCGAGATTGTTGTAGCTGCGACACAAGGTGACCAGGCGATCCACCGCCTCTTGGGGCAGGAGAGATCGCCCCAGGTTGGTGTGAACGATGACGCCCGTGGCGTTGACCACCCTTCGGAGGGTATAGTCGCTGGAAGACTGCAGGTGTTCCAGGGCCAGCCGGGCCACGAACCGGGGGCTGGCATCCACCCGGTCCGGGGACTCCGGGTCCCGGAGGATCCGCTGTCTCTGGGTTTCAATGGCATACCGGAGGCTTTCGATCACCAGTTTTCGCGGGTGATTCGAGAGGGCCTCCCGGATGGAATCCATGTGGAGGAGGGCATCTACGCTGGGCAGCTTTCGCAGCAAGGACTGCAGGGTCGGTTCCGTCATGCCGGGCCTCATGTTGCCTTGGGTTAGGAGTGATTGCCGCCGATGGTCCGCGGGGCCTTTTATTATACGGGAACTTCCTTTCCGTGGCTACGTTGGTTATAGTGGAAACTTCGTTTTGGAGCGAAGAACTTTTTGAAACGGAAGATGCCAAGACTCGAATCATGGACTCCCCAACCGTTGTGCAGGGCCTGCCCGAATCGTCGACCCCCATCGAGTCCTTTCTTTCCCAGAGCGATTCCCGGGGAATCCTGCAGGAGATCGAGGCCTCCGGGGAATCCCTCTCCCTTCGGGGAGTCCGGCCCGGGGCCCTGGCCTACCTCCTGGCCCTCCAGTTGCGCTCGGGTCGAAAGCCCGTGCTCCTGGTCGCCGCCACCGACGCCGAGGCCCAGAAGCTCGCCGATTCCGTCACCTTGTTTCTGGGAAAGAACCGTTTCAGCCCCGAATCTCCCCTGGACCGACAGGTATGGGTGCTTCCGTCCCGAAGCGGGCACAAAGCCCAGTGGCTGGGAAAGATGGAGGCCACGGCCCGGAGGATCGAGGCCTTGTATGCCCTTCGTGCGGGTTCTTCCCCC
The DNA here is from genome assembly GCA_029974695.1 of Syntrophobacteraceae bacterium. Lineage (GTDB taxonomy): Bacteria > Desulfobacterota > Syntrophobacteria > Syntrophobacterales > Syntrophobacteraceae > JAGPLX01. The sequence goes on from JARKQW010000233.1 coordinate 10,007, forward strand.
ATCCTGGTGGCCGCTTCGGCCCGAAGCCTCCTCGAGAGGCTGCCCCCTCCGGAGATCCTCACCCAAAACGCCGAGTACCTGGTCAAGGGGGATCGGCTGGACCCCGAGGCCCTGTGCCGCCGCCTGGACGAGAAGGGTTATTATCGAACCCCCCTGGTGGAAGAATACGGAGACTACGG
>JARKQW010000030.1 GCA_029974695.1 Syntrophobacteraceae bacterium
ACCATGCGGCTCAAGAATTGGGCCGGGACCAGGGAGGCAACGAGAATGACGAACACCAGGAAGAAGCCGCCGGTGTAGCTCCGGTAAAGCCTCCACTGAAAGGGAGCTACGGGCTGCTCCAGGATCAACCTCCATTCCGCCAAATCCCCAACGGTGGATTCCATGGCATAAGCGGATTGTCCCCACAGTTCGATGGTGGAAGTGCCGGGGGGCAGTTCGGGAACCCACCGAAACATTCCTTCTTCCAGGCGATGGAGGGTGCCTCTGCCGCGGGAAAAGGGCGTCGTGACCTTTTGATCGGGGCGGTTGGTCATGATGACGGCGCCGTTCCTGTCCAGCAGGGTGTACAAGGTGTCGGAGCCTTGGGAACTGGTCTCGAGGATGATCCGGATCCGGTCAAGATTCAAAATGCCGCCCACGGCTCCTTCATAGGAACCGCCAAGGACCACGGGAGCCGCCATGATGGCGATGGGGTCGGGACGGCCAAACCTTGAGATCGCCACTTCGGCGAGCATCGGTTTCAGGTCTTGCTTGAGCCGTGCCAGGTACGGACAATCCGCGCAGCTCTTTCCGATGTTGCTCCGACCCAGTTCATCCGAAATGGGAGAGTGGGCGACGACCGTCGCTTCCCGATCGATGAGGGCAATGTGAAGAAAATTGGCGTCCGAGGCAAGGGTTTGCTCGAGGCGCGGTTGGAGCTCTTTCCAAGAACGGGTTCCGGCGAGCTCCGCCAGGTGCACGACGGCCCGCCTTCGATCCTCCACCCACATATCGAGGTTCCCGGCGGCCTGTCGGCTGTCGCGGACGAGGGAGCTGCGGATCTGCCGGTCCGTCTCGTCCAGGTCGGCTTTGCCGCCCAAGGCCGGCAGGATCAGGGACGGACACAGCACGAAGAAAATCAGCAGGTTTGACACCGCTTCCCGAAACGAGAGGCGGACGGTGTTCAATCGCAGGGAGAGCCCGGTAAGGATCAGCCTGGCCGCCAGGGTGTTGGCGATGCCGTTGATCCCCTGCTTGGTTACGAGGAAGAGAGCGTTGCTTGCGGGAAGATCCGAGAACAGGCGGAAGCAAAGATAGCCCAAGGGGATGCCCAGGAAGAGCCAGTAAATGGCGTCGGCGGCCACCAGGGTGATCCTGCGGCGGGAAAAGAGCCAACCCACGGCCGCTGCCTCGGCCGTCATGGTGACAAAGGCCCAGGGATGGTTCCAGGTTACGTACGTGTAAGCCGCGATCAGGGCACCGGCGAGGACCCCTCGGCCCCAGCCCAGGACCTGCAAGGCCAGCATGGAAAAGATGCTGCCGAAGACGAAGTGTGCGTTGAGAATGGAGAAAGGGAAGTGGTTTCCCACAAGACCTGCAAGGATAAAGGCAACCAGGAGCCAAGAGGCGGATATGCCGGTGCGGCTGCCGTGGATCGAGGCTATGAGGGTCATGATCTTTCCCCTAAACAAGCTCCCGAACGGAAACACCTCGCCGGGGGGCGCGCACTGTCGGGAATGGACCGATGGTGCCGGTTCGTTCTCGATACTGGAGACCGAAGGATTTCATCGAGGCTCTCCCGGGACCGGGTAAACCCGGCCTGGGGCCGCCCCCCCGGAATCTCGAGGCATTCCAGAGAAACCTGGGAGCCCCCGCCGCCGGGCAGGGGCGGCGACAATTTCCATATACGGGTCTTGCATTCGCAGATCGTTGAGGGGTCAGGTCTCCGTATGGCTTATTCCCCCCCGTCCCCGCCCGCAAGGGCCGACCTCCAGCAACTACGGTCGCCTTTCCCGGCTTCCCCCCTGCACTGGAGTCAGGTGCCTCCGGCAAAGCCGGAGGCCCGTAAAGACCGTGGGCCGCTCAAAGCGGCTTGAAGCACTATGTAAACTCGTGCTGCTACGCGCCCACCGACTCAGTTGTATTTCATTTCATCATCATGATTCAAGGCGGACGTAACAGTGTGACCGGAATACGGTTTTCAGGCTTGGTTGGTGCTGCAGCGCCTACCGGCAAAACAGACTCCCGGAACTGTGAGACTCTGGGAGTCCCCCGGCA
>JARKQW010000269.1 GCA_029974695.1 Syntrophobacteraceae bacterium
GATCGCGGAAGATCGTCTCGAACCTCGTGGCCGTGGCCCCGCTCTTCCATGCTCTCCAGGAGCAGGGATTTACTTTCCGCTGGGACGAGGATCGGGACCTGCTCGTCCGGGGTTTGCCCGAAGCGGTCCTGAAAAATCCTCAACTGCTGGCACAGTACGAGCGGGGCATGGAGCTGGCCCGGGACCGGTGGGACTCATGGACCCCCGTCCCGGCATCCCCCGCACCGCCCTCCCCCGCCGAAAGACGGGACCCGTCGTCATTGGTCTCGGCCAAGGCGGAGGAGGTCCCCCGGGAAGAATCCCCCTCGGATTGCCTCATGATCATGGGGGGCACCCTGGCCGGGATGGTCCTCAGCCAGGTGGCCCTCGAGGAGCATCCCCTTTTCTACATCGGATTTCCCATCACCCCGGCGGGAAACCCCTTCTATGCCATGGCTGAAGCCTATGCCGACGGCCACCCCTACATCGTGGTGGACGAGGTCAATCCCTCGGAAAAGGTGGCGGCGGAGAAGCTGTTGGGAATCGCCCGTACGGGAGGCTTTCTGCCCGTGACCTTCACCGCGTCCCAGGGATGGAGGCTGTTTACGGAAATCCTGCCCCAATTCGTGGGCGCACGCCTGGAAGGGCTTTTCATCATCACCCGGAGGGCCCTGGCCGCTCCCAACCTCAATATCGAGGAAAGCCACACGGATTTCCTCAGTTTCCGGGACGACGGGGGCATCATGTTGTCTCCCAAGGGCATGGAAGAATACGTGCCCACGTTGTACCTGGCCCGGATTCTGACCCATTTTGCCAAGCTTCCCGTGATCCTATCCATCGGAGGAATTACGGACACCCACAAAATCGGGCTGTTCAAAGTGCCTCCCGACGAAGAGGTGCGCACCTGGCTGCGAAAGACCCTTGCCGATTTCGATTTCCTCGAGGACAAGCTCCTCAACCCGCAGGAGCACCTCATCGTGCACGGACCCAGCGGCACATCGAGCGTCTACCAGGAAACCCAGTCCGAAATCGAGAAGGCGCACCGGGCGGTGCAGCGAATCTTTCCTTACGCCCTGCGGGCCGTCTCCCGGCTGACCGGAACCGCGCTGAGCGAGATCGAGGTGGCCGGAACCGACCCATCGCCCCAGAGGACGGAAACCTTACTGATTCTCCAGGGATCGCTCTTTCCCAACGCCGAGGCAGCCCTGCTGGACCTCGAGCGGGAAGGGTGGAGGGGCCTTGCCTGCATTTCCGTCCGATGTTTCAATCCCTTTCCCGAAGAGGAGCTCCTGCCCTGGCTGTCCGGAGCCCGGCGGATTGCGGTCATGGACCGGTCCAACAGCTTCGGGTCCCTTCCTCCCTTGGCTTCCCGCGTATTTTCCGCCGTCGCCCGGCATTTGTCCCGTCCATGGGCGGATCATCCCCGGCAACTTCGTTCTCTGGTGGGAGGCCTGGGGGGAAGAATGATTACCGTGGCGCAAATGCGGGAAATCCTCCTTTCGACCCACCTCCTTTTCCACCCGCCCCGGGAGTGGGAAACCGGGCTGGTGCGGGAATGGATCGCCTCCGATGAGACCTTGAGGGCCCTCCTCGAGGAGGCGGCCGCCCTGGACCTGAGAAACACCGATCGTCATTCCCGGGTGCCCGAGTCTCTAAGACCTGCGTCGGCGCGACGGCGGGAATACGAGGAGCGGCTCGCCGCCCTTTCGCGACAACTCCTGGAAAAGGATTACCGATCCCTTCTGGCCAACTACCACCAGGTGGAATTCATCGAACCCCGGGAAGTCCTGCTGGAAACGACCCTCCTCCAACAAATCGTGCAGTATGTGGAGACCCGCCTGGCGCGGCATGCCCTGGACAACGGCCTCGCATCCCCGCGCCACGCTCAGCTCTTGAATGCCTACTCGACGAGCGAAGAGGACCTTGAACGGGCCAGGGTATACCTCGAGGGAGCCGCCGAGGCCCGGGAGGGTTTCCCCGGGGCGGTTTCCGTTTCGGGGGACTCGGAGATACACTCCTCACCTCCTGCGGAAGAACTGAAGGAAACCGAGCCGGGAGACCCCATTCCCGACCCTCGATCCGACCGGTCCGGCCCTCTCCCGGCCGGGGAGCCGGATGAACCGGCGGACTTCGCGCCGGACCCCCGGGAGGCCGAACTCATCGAGGTTCATCTCACCTCGCTGGCGGCCCTCCAGGGGGAGCTTCCCCTCTACTACAACCCGGAAGACTTCGAGCACGAGGTTCTGCGCCTTCTCCAGAAAGATCCCGGGTCCTGCTTGTTCGAATTGAGTCGAAAGGTTCCCGCCGACCGGTTGCCCCGGCTTCTCCGTCGTTACCGCTCCTGCTACGCAGATGTGATCGACAGGGTTCTCCAGCGGGAGGTCTTGTCCATGCACCACGCCCCCGAGCTTCGAGGCCTGTTTGAAGGAGAAGGGAAAAGGAGACTGGAAGCGTTGGCGTTACGGATTCTGCCCTATGGGGAGGGGATGGACCCGGAAAGGCTCGAGCGGTGGCTCACCGGGGAACTCGAGCGGTACCTGGCGGAGGTCCTCCTGCCGGGCTGCCCCAAGGCGCCCATATTCTACCTGGAGTACTTTCGCCAATGGATTGCCCCGGACCTGGTCAAAACCGCCCTGGACCCCCTTCACGCCGTACGAACCAAGGAGGACTTTCAGGCCTAGGACGTCCCTTCTTTTCACCCCTCTTCCGCCGGGGGCACTGTGGTTTGCTTGAGGACCCGCGAAGGCTCCCTCGCCCCCCTTCGGGGGAGAGGGTCGCGGAGAGGCAGTCTTTCCTCCTCCCTCGATGGAAGGAACTGGCGGAAGGCAGAACCCTTCGGGGAAGCATTTGTTCCAGGTCATCGAGTGAATATCGGCGGGTTTTTCCAAGAACCGTATTTGCTCGAATCGGTCACTTTCCTCGAGAAGGAGTCCGAACCATGACAAACGAGCCCTTGATCGTTTCTTTCGAAAAGGCGGACCCCACCCAGGTGGACAGGCTGGGAGCCAAGGGGGCCAAGCTGGTGGAGGATTTCAGGCACGTTCCGGAGATGTTTCCCGGCATGGAGGATACCATCTCGGTGCCCGACGGGTTCATCATTTCGACCGATGCCTGGAGGCTTTTCCACAAGGGAGGAGACCGCCTCAACGACGAGCTTTTCGCCCGAATTCTCCTGGATCTATCCTCCCTCGAGCGTCGCGTGGGAAAGCAATACGGAGCCTGTACCGGCCGGATGCCCCTTGCCGTGGCGGTGAGAGGCGGGGCGCCCATTTCCCTGCCGGGAGCCTTGGGCACCGTGCTCAATGTCGGGTTGAACGACGAGCTGGTCGCTCACCTGATTGAAGCGGGCATGGACGAAAGCTTCGTATTGACCACCTATCTTACGGCCATCCGGATGTACGGCGAAGTTGTCCTGGATATTCCGTACGAGCCTTTCTACGCGGCGCTTCGTCGATACCATGTGGGGGACGAAGGCACCATTCCGGTGCCGGTCTTGCACTCTTTGCTCATCGAGTTCAAGGGGATCCTCGATCGGCACAGCCACCCGCGGTTTCCCTCGGGATTCGAGCAGCGGCCGGACTATCAGCTGCGCTACTGCATCGAAGGAGTGCTGGCATCCTGGATGTCTCCTACGGCCGTCGAAGCCCGTCGAAGCCGCCGGGGCCAAACCGGAGGGATCTCCGACGACATGGGAACGGCGGTCATCATCCAGGAGATGGTGTTCGGGAACCGAAACGATCACAGCTGCCTCAGTGGGGTGTTGTTTACCCGGGACCCGCGAACGGGGTCGGACAATTTCCTCATCGAGTGGGCCCCAAAGGTCCAGTGTGACAAGATCGTATCGGGGAAACTTCGCAAGCAGCTCCTTCATGCCGACGATCTGCAGAAACGCTTTCCGGACGTCCACCGGCTGTTGTCCCTGGCCAGAGACCGCTTCGAGACGTGGGCCCGGCGTCCCCTGGACATTGAGTTCACCGTGGAAGACAACCACCTCTTCCTCCTTCAACGCCGTCCCCTGCGCATGACTTCCAACGCCACGGTCCGGGCCATGTGGGACCTGGTGGACGAGGGAAAGACCACCATCCAGCTGGCGTCCCTCATCATCAACAAGGCCCTCGAACAACCCGAGAAAGTCCTCAAGAGCGGGTTCCATGACTACGTGGTCCTTGCCGTGGGGGAACCCATCACCGACAGCGCCGACAGCGGCATTCTCACGGTGGGGACCGAAGCGGCCCTCGAACTCGCCCAGCAGGGCCGGGAGGTCATTCTTCTTCGACGGAATCCTTACGGGGAGAGCGATGTGGCAGTGAATCATCCCAATGTCCGGGGGGTCATCCGTTGCGACGGCAACGCCACGGGACATGAAGCCGTTTCCGCCGTGGCCTACAGCAAACCGTACCTCATCAACATGGCCGATGCTTCCGGATGTCCTCTCATTTGCGGAGACGGAGAGGAGCGGATGCTCAACCCGGACAGCCTCCTGGCTCGCTATGTCGGAAAGCGGGTGTTTGTGGACGGGGAACACGGCATCCTGGGGTATACGGAACACACGGATTTCCTCGAGGACCGAAAGAGCCGCAAGAGGTTGTACGTGGATTGGGAATATCTGCAGGAGCGGTTCGACGACGGCCGATACGATCAGTTGTCCTACGAGGAGCTCCTGGACCTCCACTACCATTGGGAGCTGGAGCTGGATCAATACCTGCAGCTCGAGAAGTCGCTTCGGGACGGGGACCCCTCGATCCCTACGGAGGCCCTGTTGCAGGCCTTCACCCTTTACCTGGCCTGCATCCCGGAAAAGAAGCGGGATCGGGTCCTGCATCTAAAAGGCGTCAAGGTCGAAGACTTCGTTTTCGAACCCTCCGTGCGATACCTGGGCAACCATCTGGGGCAGGAGGTCCGAAAAATTCTCCGTGCCCTCATGCTCTGCACCACCTGGCGGACTCACTGGCTCCACGAAATCATGGTTCGTCTTGCCCGGGAACGAGGGGAAACGGAAAACGACGTCATTCGAGACATTTTCCTCAAGAATCAAACCATGAGCCTGGTGAGGGATTTCGAGGAAGAGGGGTTCCACCTCATGAAGGTTTCTCGATACTATCACCTGATCCTCGCCAGCAATTTTGAGTACGGCCAGGACCTGGACAAGGTTCTGGTGGGTCCCGGCGCCATGAATTTTGCCGAGAAGGAATTCCTGGCCCGGCACTTCCTCGACTTCCTGAACGAGGTGAATCCGGAGCTCCGCAGTCGAGTGCGGATGGTTTCGGGGGAACCTCCCTTGGGCCAGGGGCATGCACGGATCATCAGCATCGGACTGGCCATTGTCCACGAGGATTTCGGCCTCGTCTGCCGATACCTGCGATCCTTCCTCGATCAACGGAAACAGGGCATGCTGGCAAGACTCCCGACCCGGATTCCCGTCTCCGAGTTCGTGGAACTCTACCATCTGGATCCTTTTTTCGCGCCCTTTCCCGACCTGAGAATTTCCCGGGAAGCTTCCAACCAACTCCCCACGGGGGACGGGCTCCTGACCTTTGGGAGTTGTTCCTTTGGCGAGTACGAGGGTTCGTTCTACGGGAAGGAAGACTATGATCGGCTGGGGGCCGAAGTCAGACGATTCGAGCAGTACCTGAGAAAGTCCGGCCGTACCCTCGAGGTTCGCCCATGGCAGTTCGAGGTGGATCCCTACCGACGCCACTCGGTCATTGCGGCCGTGGGAATTCGCTTCGATCTCGAGGAGCTGGACGTCCTCATGGAATCCCTCAAGGGATTCCTCGTCCCGTCCACTGAAAAGCCTGCACCCGGGACCCTCGAGGTCCAAGGGCTTCGCCCGGAGAATCGAGTGTGACCATGCTTACCGAGGAAATGCGACGCACTATCTATTCCGAACTGGAGGCCGCCAACCCCGCCGCCGGGAAGCCTTCTTCCCCGAAGCACGGAAAGGTCCCGGCACTCCCCGGTCCGGGCGCGGATCTGCGCGCCCAATGGGCCCAAGAAGTCCACGCACGAACGGAGATCGTCCTGGACAGGCTGCTGTTTCAACTGCACTCCCTCTTCGATTTTCGGGAAGACGAATCGCGGATCCAGGCCGTGGTGCGCCGGGCCCTCTCGGAAGTCTACGACATCGAGAACTCCTGTCGTGGAGACGGATCCTACGATGCCTTCTCGTATGCCCTGTGCCTCTTTCGGAAGAGGTGGCACGAAGGGAGCCGGGGCGTGGGAGATTCCGGCCTGAGCGGGCTTGCTCACGTGGACAGGGCGCAATTCTTTTCCAAGGTCCCCCAGGAGATCCACACTTGGGCCCGGCGCTTTCTCCTGGTGGAACGGTACCATCGCCTGCATCCCCGGGAAGGCGAGAACCGACTGGACCGTTTCCGCCTCTTGCGCTCGCCGGGACCCTACAGCGAGATCACCTCCTTGGACGACTTCCTGGTCCGGCTCGATTTCCGCTTCATGGAAGAATCCGGCCGAGAGGACCCCGATGTGGGTTCCATGGCTCGCCGTCTTGCGGCGGAGATCCAAGGACGATTGTCCCCGGACCTGTTTCCCGGTGAGCCGCTCCAACCCCTGGTGTATCTCTTCCTGAGGTGTCACCGGGAGTGTCTGAGCGAAGTCGTGGAACCGGAGGAGAAACGCCGCCTCGACCACCTTCATTCCACTCGACAGATGGACAGCCTTCTGGACCTTATGCGCGTGGTCATCCACCGAACGACCCGGGAACACCGCCTGCCCGAAGCCGCCGGGATCCTGGATTCCCTGAAGGAGGAAGGCTTCAACATTTCCCATGCCGCTTTTCGGGACCCGTACGAAGCGGACCTCGTACCTCCGGCCGATACCGAGCGGTTCGAGCAAAGCGGGCTGCCTCTTTTTCTCCCTCTCGATTCACTCACGGGGGACTTTTCCGCGGACCTCGAGTGGAGCAGGAAGCCCATCGAGGAATGGAACCAACGGATCGTCCGAGAAGTTTCCCTCGAGGTGGAAGAGTATTGCCGGGCAAGCAGCCAACCGCTGCCCCGGGCGCGACTCGTTCTCAAGCTCATACGGTTTGCCGTCAGCCGAGCCCTGGCTCGAACGCCGTGGAACGAGATCGAGTGGAAGGAAGACCTGCCGACCAAGGTCCTCGAGTGGATTCCCGGGCCGGTGTTGCGAAGCCTGATTCGCCCTCGAAAGGGCTATGAAATCAAGTCCAAGCAGGAACTGGTTCAGCGGATTTCCATGGAATGCAGGCTTCAGTGCGAGGCCCTCGAGCGCATTGCCCGGACCCGTCGGATCGAGGGATACCACGACTATCGTTATTTCGGCCGGTATGTCCTTTTCCAGGGTATCCAAACCTCCTCGAGCGCCCCGTTGGGCCCCGAGGTTCTGGAACTGCGGCATCGGCTGCCGCACCTGCCGGATCCCCGGTGGCTCGAGTGTGCCGCAAATTCTTACGGCCTCGATATCTCCAGCGTCCATCCTCATACGCTGGACTGCGTCCCCCGATACTTGGAGGGCCGGGTGCCTTTGTCGATGCTGGTGTCCGAACTCGAGAAGAACTTCGAGACCTCCGAAAACGAGCTTTACCGGGTTGCCCGCCACACCCTTCG
>JARKQW010000280.1 GCA_029974695.1 Syntrophobacteraceae bacterium
TTCGATGGGCAACCTTATTTTGTCGTGATGCGCCGGGGGTTGCTCATGGAACAGCACTGCCTCAAGTGCCACGGGGACCCCAAGGACGCACCCCGGGACATGATTCGCCACTATGGGGCCGAGAGGAGCTTTCATCGCAGGGTGGGGGAAACCGTTTCCGCCATTTCCATTCGTATTCCTCTCACGGCGGCCTATCGACAGACGGAGGCTTTCTCCTGGAAGCTCTCCGGTATACTCCTGATCGCCCTCGCCTTTCTCTTCATTGTTCAGCATTGGGTGAACAATCGACTCCTTCTGAAGCCCTTGGGACGGATGCACGAGAAGGCACTCCAGATTGCGGCCAGCGACGAACATCTGGGTGAAGAAATTCCCCTGCCCCAAGGGCAGGAGCTGCGCGAGCTTACCGAAGCCTTCAATCTGATGTCCGAGCGCCTGAGAGAGCGTAACGACGAGCTTCGGCGCCTGAACATCCAGTTGCAGCTGGACATCGCTCGACGCGAACGGGCGGAGGAGGCTCTGCGCGAGAGTGAAGCATGTTTGTGTGCGGTCATCGAGAGCTTGCCCTTCGACTTCTGGATCCGGAACCCTCGGGGACAGTTTGTGCTTCAGAACTCCAAAAGCAGAGAGAACTACGGAGACATGATCGGAAAACAGCCCGAAGAGGTGTGCGTCGATGAGGCCGTCCTGGCCGCATGGCAGCGAACCTTCCAGCGGGCGATGGCGGGGGAGCTGACCCAGGAAGAGGTGGAATACAGGACCCCCGCGGGGAAGAAAACCTATCACAACGTGGTGGCCCCGGTTCTGGATGGGGAACAGACCCTGGGGATCCTTTCGGCCAACATTGACATTACCGAGAGGAAAAACGCGGAAGAAGAGCTGCTGCGCTACCGGGAGCACCTGGAAAACCTCGTGGAATACCGAACCACAGAGCTTCGGATGGCCAACGAACAACTCAGGCAGGAGGTTGCGGAACGAAGGAAGATCGAAGAAGTCCTCAGGGAAAGCGAAGAACGCTATCGAAGCCTCATCGAAACCGCCCACGAGGGGATTTGGGTCATCGATGCCGACGGCAACACCACCTTCATCAACGACAAGATGACCCACCTGCTGGGGTATTCTGCAGAAGAGATTGCCGGGAAATCCTTCTTTGATTTCATGAACGATGAATGGAAAACGGTGGCCGAGAGTTTCCTCGAGCGGCGGCGCGGAGGAATCCGGGAGCAACTGGATTTCAAGTTCCTGAGAAAGGATGGGTCCGAGCTTTGGGCCATTGTCTCCACCAACCCGCTGTTCGCTAAGGATGGGCGGTATGCGGGGGCTTTGGCCCTGATTACCGACATCACCGACCGTAAAGCCGCAGAGGAAGCTCTTCTCAAGAGCGAAGAGAAATTCCGGAACATCTACCAGGAATCCCCCATTGGAATCGAGCTCTACAATGCCCGGGGAGAGCTCATCGACATCAACCGGTCCTGCCTGGAGATGTTCGGAATCCTTCACGAGGAGGAAGTCCTGGGCTTTCAACTCCATCGGGACCCCAATGTTCCGGAAGAGATCATGAACCGCGTTCGCCGGGGGGAAATGGTTCGGTTCGAAACGACCTTTGACTTCGACAAGATCCGGGAAATGAACCTCTACGCCACCCACAAGCAGGGGATTGCCTGGTTGGACGTCTTGATCACGCCCCTTAGAACCGCCGGGATTCTGGGAGGGTATCTGGTCCAAATTCAGGATATTACTGAGAGAAAGCGTTCCGAGCAAACCTTGAGGGAATCGGAAAAACAGCTTCGTTTCCTTTCCACCCAACTGCTGTCCGCCCAGGAAGAAGAAAGGGTCCGAATGGCTCGGGAGGTTCATGACAGCATCGGATCCTCCTTGACGGGCATTAAGATCAGTCTCGAGAATCTCCTCTGCGACTTTGAAAAAGGCGTTCTAAAACCCGAATCCATCCAGGTTCTCATAACCACCGCCCAGAATTCCATCCGCGAATGCCGAAGAATCATGACCGATCTGCGGCCTTCCATCCTGGACGACTACGGCATCGTGGCCACCACCGAATGGCTTTGCGAACAGTTCCAGGCCATTTACCGAAACATCCTCATCCACAAGACCCTGGACATCCAGGAGAAGGACGTTCCCGAGAACCTGAAGATCATTCTTTTCCGGATCATGCAGGAGGCGCTCAACAACACCGCCAAGTACAGCAAGGCGCAATCCGTTCACTTGCTCCTGCGCAAGAGACCGGAATGCATTGAATTGAGGATTGAAGACGACGGAGTGGGATTCGACCCGGCTTCGGTTCTGGCCAAAAGCAACTGCGAAAAGGGGGTGGGCCTGACCAGCATGAAAGAACGCGCCGAGCTTTTTGGGGGCATTTTCTCGATCTTCACCGCGCCGGGCAAGGGAACGTCCATTCGTGTGTCCTGGCCGTGCGAGACCCTTGCAGCCGTTGCCTGCTAGGGCATTAGGACAATCGCCGGGAGAAGAGTCGCCGGCCGGGTGGAAGCCAAGGCGGCTCAACCACGGGAAATTTCAACGCTCATCCCTAGAGGCCGATCGCTTGTTTCGGAAGCGACCGACGGTAACCGAGCGATTCTTGAGGATCATTCCCCATCCAACGGCGATCCCGGCGGGCAGGGAGGGCCCCGTCCCTACAGAACGCTTCGCTTGTAAAGCCCACGGGCTTTATGCATGATTCATGGTCTGTGCAGGCGGAAAATTGGGTCGCCTGTAGGCGGCGGGCTGTATGTATCCCCTTATACGAAGTTGCACTCAAGCCGAAACTGCCCATCCGCAGGATTCAGCCCTTTGCTCGTAATCTGCACTCAGCATGTTAGGGCGACCTTAAGCGCAACTTGATATACAGCGGGAAATATTGCTCATCTTGGGACCCGGTAAACCGGGATACAAACACCATATTCTGCTCTCCCAACCGCATACAGGTCGTAGAGGTGCATGTCGTCTCGTACGATGAACAGGAGGTTCCCCCCGGTTTCGGGGGGCAATGGGGCAGGACCCTCGGCTTCACAGCAACATCAGGTCTTCCGGTGCCGTGTTCAAGGAACGAAGGCCGTCCGGGTCCACCACGTACGTGTTCTCGAGACCCGCGATCCCCGTTCCCGGCAGGATAATCTTAGGCTCGAAGGCAAACGTCATCCCGGCCTCCAGGATCGTTTCCTGCCCCCTGGCAATGAGGGGAAGCTCGTCCACTTCGAGTCCCAATCCATGCCCCACGAAGGAGACCCTGTCCTCCCCGTATCCCATGAAGTATTCCGTCCAGCCTTCGGCTTCGGCCCACTCACAGACCTTGTGGTAGAGTTCTGCGCAGACGGATCCCGGTCGAGCGATTTCCCGAAACCTTCGATGAACCTCCCGGACGAACGTGTAGGCCTTTTGAAGCCTCTCCGGCGGCTCACCAATGCAGAAATTGCGGGTCTGATCGTTCAGGTACCCGTGATAATTCAACATAGTGTCCACACTCACCACCTCTCGGGCTCGAATCACCCGCAGGCTCGGCCCCTGGCCAAAGGCGGGGCTCAGCCCCAGGCCGCCCGTGGCGGTGTCCGAGTAGGCGGGAACGGCCGCTTCGGGTCCGGACAAAACATGCCCGAAATACATGTCCATGTTGAATCCCCGAAGACGAATCAGCCCCAGATGACCGGCCCTCCTGGCCACAGCCTCGAGCTCGATGCTCAACTCGAGCTCCGAGATTCCCTCCCGCAAGAACCTGGGCACAGCATCGGAGACGGTCCGGGACAAACCGGCCGCCCCCTGCATCATCTCCAGTTCCCACGGCGACTTGATCATCCTGACCCGGCGGATGAGCCCGCTTACGTCCCGGATCTGCTGTTTGGGAAAGAGCTTCTCATCGTAGAAGAAGAACGTGTTGGCAGGCAAGACGTCCAGCTCGAGTCCCAACACGCGGGGAGACTCGGTGCCGCATGCCTCCCGGACGGCCGCCGGAAGTGCCCGGATGCTTCGAAGAGGATGAATGGGACGCAGGGAAGACTGGGACAAGGCGCGTTCCGGGTCCCTTCTCACCATGAAAAGGGGCCGTCCCGAGGCGGGCACAATGAGATGAGCGTCTTGAACCGTCCCGGTAAAATAATACAGGTCGGTGTTCTGCCGAATGATTGCCGCGTCGATCCCGCTCCTGGAAAGAAGCTCCTGGAAGGCCACCAGCCTTCGGGCAATTTCACCGGCGGGGACTCTCATCCTGGTCCATCCTACTCCCGAAGAAGGCCGAAAGTGCGGTCAGGCTCAATCGAGAGCCTCTGTTTCCAACACACGCTCTCGGGCGTCCCTGTGCTCGATGACCGAGACCCCTTCACACCTTGTCCTCCAAGAGGCAAGAAATCGCGGCCCCCCAGGGGAATCCGGCACTCTGAAACCATGGCTGAAAGCCGCAGTGGATTCCCTCGCCCACAAGATGCCGGAAAAGGGGACCCGCCCTGTGCGTCGCCGAAAACCGATGAGTCGCCGCGTCCGAAAGCGCACCGGCGATGGAAGCGTGCGAATCCAGAGGGTGCACGCCCGTCTAAAGAGCCGCCTTCCCGTGAGAATGCCCCCCCCACTCGGCACCGACCACCTGCCTCCTGTTTAGCACGTTTCAGCACGCTCCGTAAACCCTTTGGCTGCTTTGGCTGGGATTCCCGGCTCCGGCATTCCGCCTCCCGCGGTTTTCTGTTTCCTAAAAACCGGTTATGTCATATCGTTTTCTTGAAAAGCTTTGCGGCACATCCAATCGTAGGAGCGGCATACAGCGTGTTGTCGGTTCAAGGAATCAGCAAATCCCTCGGGAAAAAGGAACTGTTTCGCGATGTTTCCTTTCACCTGCACCGGGGGGAAAAGGTCGGGCTCATCGGCCCCAACGGATCGGGGAAGACTACCCTGTTCCACATCATGCTCGAACTGGCGGAACCCGATTCGGGCACGATCGTCAAGTCCAAGTGCTTGCGTTGCGGTCATCTTCCCCAGCAATGGATTCCTCTGCAAGGGAAGACGGTCCTGGCGTACGCCATGGATGTCGATCAGCAGGTCCGGTCCGTTCGCAGCCGGCTCCGGGACCTCCAGGCGCGTCTCGAAAAGGAGACGGATCGCGAGCGAATCGAGGAACTGGCCCTCGAACAGACGGGACTGCTGGAACGACTCGAGCACCTGGGGGGATATGACCTGGAAGCCCGGGCAGCCAAGGTTCTTGCCGGCCTGGGGTTCGACGACCGGCAAATGCACCAGTCCGTAGCGGGTCTTAGCGGCGGCTGGGGCATGCGGCTGGAATTGGCCCGTCTCCTGCTCGAAGAACCGGACCTTCTTCTCTTGGACGAACCCACGAACCACCTGGACCTCGAGTCCTTGATGTGGCTCGAAAGCTATCTGGTGGGGACCGCTTCTTCCGTGGTGATCATTTCCCACGACCGCACCTTTCTCAACCGGGTCGTCCAGAGGATTTTTGAGCTCGATCAAGGCCGGTTTCAGGAATACCGAGGAACCTACGACTCCTACCTGGAAGAGAAGGCCCGGAGGAAAGAAATCCTCACCGCCACCTACAAGAACCAGCAGGAAAGAATCCGCCAGGTGGAACGCTTCATCGAGCGAAACCGGGTGCGGAAAGACCGAGCCAAACAGGTTCAAAGTCGTTTGAAGCTCCTGGAGAAGATGGAGCAGGTCGGCCCAGTTCGTGAGGAGGCCCACGTCCGGTTTTCTTTTCCGGAACCTCCCAGGTCCGGGAGGAATGTCTTCGAGCTTAGCAAGGTCCACAAGGCCTACGGGGACCACAGCGTCTATGCCGGGATCGATCTGACCATCGAGCGGGGGGAGCGGGTGGCGTTCCTGGGCGCCAACGGCGCCGGGAAGAGCACCCTGTTGAAGATTCTGGCCGGAGTGGAAACAATCACCGGGGGAGAGAGACTCCTGGGACACAACGTCGTCCTGGGGTACTATGCCCAATATCAATGGGAACAGCTGCACGCCGACCGGACGGTCCTCGAGGAGGCTTCCTCCGTTGCCGGAGACTTGACCCAGACGGCCCTTCGCAGCTTGCTGGGAGCCTTTCTGTTTCGGGGAGACGATGTTTCCAAGAAGATTGCAGTTCTGAGCGGAGGTGAAAAGGCCCGACTCATCCTCTGCAAACTGCTTCTGCAGCGTCCCAACGTGCTCCTCCTGGATGAGCCCACCAACCACCTGGACATTCCGTCCCGGGTGGTCCTGGAGACCTCCCTGGCGGATTTTCCCGGCACCCTCTGCTTCATCAGTCACGATCGGCATTTCATCAATGCCGTTGCCACTCAAACCCTGCTGGTGGAAGAGGGTCGGGTACAGCTTTTTCCCGGCAACTACGACGATTTCCAGGACGTGTGGAAAAGCAGGGTTCGTCCCGAGGCTCCACATGCCACGGAGGCCGCCCCCCGGGAACAGACGGCTCCCGCCGAATTGTCGCCGAAGAAGGACCCATCCCGAAAACGAGCGGAAGCCCAATGGCGAAATGAGCTCTACCGCTTGAAGAAGCCGCTGCAGGAACGGCTCGATCAGACGGAGTCCCGGCTGGAAGCGGCTCAAACCCGGTGGCAGGAGCTCAACAAGGCTTTGGCCCTCCCCGACACCTATCGAGACTCCGCCAAAGCCCAGGAACTCATCCGGGAACACCGGGAGTGTCAGGCCCGCATCGAGCAGCTCACCCAGGTATGGGAAGAGGCGGCACTGGCCATCGAGGACCTGGAAGCCGGCTTCCGGCAGCAGAAGGAGGACCCGGACCGGGAACGGGGGGGAAAGAGTTCGAGCATTTCTTGAAACGGCAGCGCACGTCCTCTCGCAGCATCGGGAGCGGAATTGATGGACATTCATCGTTTGGAAGTGTTCTGCAAAGTAGTCGATCTTCAGAGCTTCACCAAGGCGGCCGAGGCGGTGTATCTTACGCAGCCCACGGTGAGCGAACATATCCGGGCACTGGAAGAAATGGTGGGCGAGAAGCTGGTGGACCGGTTGGGACGCGAGGTCCTTCCAACCCCTGCGGGCAAGATTCTGTACCAGTACGCCCGAACCATGATCCAGGTAAGAGACGAAGCGATACAAGCCCTGGAAAGCTATAAAGGCAACCTGTCCGGGCACCTGTCCGTTGGCGCCAGCACCATTCCCGGGACCTACATTCTTCCGGAAATGCTCGGGTCCTTCAAATCCCTCTTTCCCTCCATCCAGACCACCCTGATCATCTCGGGCAGCTCCCAGATCATCAGCAGACTTTTGGATGGAAGCATCGAGCTGGGACTTGTGGGAGCCAAGTGGAGCGACCGGCGAATCCTTTCGGAGGAAATCTTTTCGGACGAGTTGGTCTTGACGGTTTATCCCGAGCACCCGTGGGCAGGTCTGGGGGAAATCTCCCTGCAGCAGCTCGCGGGAGAACCCTTCATCCAGCGGGAAAGAGGTTCGGGCACTCGGATCGTCATGGAACAGGCCCTCTCCTCCCGAGGGTTCGATCCGGCTCAACTTCACGTCATCGCGGAAATGGGAAGTACGGAAGCGCTGCGCCAGGGCATCAAGGCCCGGATCGGCATTTCCATCCTCTCCTACCAGGCCGTAGCCGAAGACGCGGATCGGGGGACCCTGGTGACGGTGGGTATCGAGGGACTGCGGCTCTTCCGCCCGTTTTACCTGGTGAGAAGGAAGAAGCGACATCCCTCCCCCCTGGGCACGGCCTTTGTCGAGCATCTGCGCACCCAGGCCGCGGACCGGCTGAACCGCAGGGCGGATCCCGAATAAGGGAATCCCCTCGGGTCGGAAAAGGTCCGGGATTCCCCCGTACGGCGTTTGGTCCGGGCGATGCAGGCTTATCCCGCGACCACGGGATTTCGGGACCCTTTCAGGACGGCCCCCAGCCGGACGAAATCCAAGGGGCTAAGAGTCTCGGGGCGCCTACCCGGATCGATTTGGGCAAGGGAGAGCACTTCCTCGACCTTAGCCCCCCGCCGCAACGAAAAATCCTTCAGACTGTTCCGGAGAGTCTTGCGTCTTTGCTGAAAGGCGGTGCTCACCAGGATTCGAAGGAATGAAAAGGGAAGCTCCCCGGCGAGGCCTTCCCCCGAGAAGTCCATACGCACCACCAACGAGTCCACCTTGGGCCGGGGAAAGAACTGGCCCGGCCCAACACCGAAGAGAATCTTCGTTTGTGCGTACATTCCCAGTAGAACCGAAAGGACCCCGTATTCCCCCGTGCCGGGATCCGCAGCCAGGCGCAGCCCCACTTCCTTCTGCACCATGAAGACGGCCCGGCTAAAGGCAGGATGGGCCTCAAGCAGGGAAAAGATCAGGGGGGAGGAGATGTTGTAGGGCAGGTTGCCCACCACCACCAGGGATTGACCGACCGATCGGGCCAATGTGCGGAAGTCAAAATCCAGCACATTCATTTCATGGATTTGGACTGCCGGGGAACGCCGGGACACGGCCTCCCTCAAGAAGGACGCCAGGTTTCCGTCCAGTTCCACCAGGTGGAGGGCGCATCCCTTGGGAAGCAAGAACTGCGTCAGAGCCCCCAACCCGGGGCCCACTTCCACCACCACGTCGGAGTCCCGGATTTGAGCGCTCTCCACAATGCGCAGGGCCGTGCACGGCTGAGTCAGGAAATGCTGCCCCAGGGGTTTTTGGGACTTGATCCCGGTCATCCGGTAGTATTGGTTGGGACTGATCAACATGGGGTCGGGTCAATACCACCGGGACCGGGCATCCAGGTCCAGGGGATTCGGGCAAAATCCGGCACGTTTCCAGGCATAATACCCGGCGGCGGCCACCATGACCGCATTGTCGGTGCAATAGCGCGATTCGGGAAGATGAAGGGTCAATCCGTGGTAGGCGGCTTCCTCCCGCAGGCGCATTCGAAGGCGCTCGTTGGCGGCAACTCCCCCCACCACGGCCACATCCCGGACCGCCGCCCCGTTGGCGGCCCGGACGACCTTGGTTACCAGGACTTCCACTACGGCCTCCTGAAAACTCGCCGCCAGGTCTTCCAAGCGATAAGGCCCCCCTTGGGGTCCGGAACCGGGGAGCCCGTGCCGACGGACGAAATTGGCCACCGCGGTCTTGATCCCGCTGAAGCTGAAATCCAGGGATTCCTTTTCCATGAAGGCCTTGGGAAAAGGAAAAGCCTGGGGGTTGCCTTGGGGGGCGATCCTGTCGATAACGACTCCGCCGGGATACCCAAGGCCCAGGAGTTTCGCCACTTTGTCGAAGGCCTCTCCGGCGGCGTCGTCCCGGGTTCCGCCCAGAAGCCGGGCCCCCCCCCCGGGGTCCACTTGGTACAGGGCCGTGTGCCCTCCGGAAACCACCAGGCAAACCAGGGGCTTCTCCGGGGGGCCTTTCCCCAGAAAGGCTGCGTGCATGTGCGCCTCGAGATGATTGACGGCGATCAGCGGCTTGTCCAGGGCATAGGACATGGCCTTGGCGGCGCTGAGTCCGACCAGGAGGGCACCTACCAGCCCAGGGCCCTGGGTCACGGCCACGGCATCCGGGGCCTCCCGGGTGAGGTCTGCCTGTTCCAAGGCCCGGCCGATGACGGGAAGGATCGCTTCCACGTGCTTTCGGGAAGCCAGTTCCGGGACCACCCCTCCGTACGGAGTATGCACCGCCACCTGGCTGGCCACCACATCGGACAGCACCACGGTCCCATCCTTGACCACAGCCGCCGCCGTCTCGTCACACGAAGTCTCGATGCCCAGAATGATCATGCCCTGTTCCTGCCCTCCCGCTCCCTGCCTTTGCCTCGATGAGGCCCTACTTTCAGTACGCCGTGCGGCGGCAGCCGTCTCGGTCCATCCGAAGGTAACACGTTTGAAGGCCCGTTGAAAACAATGGCCGCGTCCTTTTCAGCAAAGACCGATGTTCCCCCTCGACTGCACGGCTCATCTTCTCAAATGTCCAGGATGACCGTGGCTTCCCAGCCTCGGGCAGCTGGTTCCACCCGATAGCGATGAAAGGTTACGGCCTTCACATCCACGACGAGTTCATGCTTCTCGGGGTCAAGGCGCTCTCCCGCCGCCCGGGCAACCAGAAAGAATCGGCCTTCCTCCTGCCGGATCCGGGCAGCGATCACCCGGAGGAGCAGCTGCTCGGCGTCTTTCCAGAAGATGAGTTCCTGGAGGAGTTCGAAGAGGAGCATCTCCGCCGTATCGGCCTCCAGGCAAAGCTCTTTCGTCACCCGCGGTTCGATGGTATCCAGCACCTCCACCATGACGTTCATGGTGGCGTCCGCCGCCGCAACGCACAAATCCTCGAGGGTTTCTCCCCAGGCTTCGAAGGCCACATCGGCGGTGGCGATATCCTCGATGTATCTAAAGGGCATCTTGAATCCCGCATCCCTCCAGGCGCCGGAGGATGGATTCCCGATCGGCATCCGTTCCCACCCCGATGAACACCAGCTCGGTCCTGTCCCCGGCAAAGACTTCCAGGTCCCAACGACCTGCCACGTAGTTGAACAGCATGCCGCCGGAGGCAAACCGCACAAACCCCTTGGCCCGGTAGACCGAAAGCGGCAGGTCGGAAGCCCATTGCCGAAACTTCGCCTCATCCAGGGGACGCTCCGCTCGGTACACAAAGGAACGGAACGCCGGCTGATCCTGAGAAGCAGGGGCCCGCCGGGGCAGTCCGAGGGAATGAATGCCCAGGAGAACCCGTAAATCCACGCGGCACCGAACGGTTGGGACCAGGACGGCCCGGCCGTTGAATCGACGAACCTGGTCCTCCACCCGCCGGACTTCTTCAGGCTTGATTAGGTCCGTTTTATTGATCAGGACCACGTCGGCAACCTCCAGTTGGGTCCTGGCGGTATATCCCAAGGACGGGTAGCGAACCGAGGCGTATCCGTCCACGATGCAAAGGATGCCGTCCAGGCGCACCTCGGGCAGACTGTCCTCGATGTCGAACACCAGGGCGTCGGCCTCGGCGACCCCCGTGGCCTCGACCACGATGAGGTCGGGCTCGATCTTGTCCAGGATCTCTCGAACGGCGGCCTCGAACTCTCCGCTCAGGGAACAGCACACACACCCTCCGGTATGCTCCACCATTTCGAGGTTCCGCCCTCGGAGAAGCCTCCCGTCGATCCCGATCTCGCCGAATTCATTCATCAGGACGGCCAATCGGCCCGGGAACGACTCGATGATCTCTCGGAGAAGAGTGGTTTTTCCGCTTCCCAGGGACCCCGTGACCAGGGAAATGGGCGTCTTCGAGGACATGTCCTCACCCCTTGACGTTCCCGATGGGGACGAACCGGACGACCCGCCTGCTGATTCCCGCCAGTTCCGTGGCCGCCACCACATCGTCGATGCTCTTGTAAGCGGGACCGGCCTCCTCGGCCAGCCCGGCGTAAGAGACCGTGCGAAGGTAGATGCCCCGCTGTTCCATATCTTGCTGAAGTT
>JARKQW010000296.1 GCA_029974695.1 Syntrophobacteraceae bacterium
GGTACTGCCTTCCCAAGGACGGGGGACTGGGGGTCTGGGCGTATCACACCCTCATGGGGTTCGAGGACAATATTTTCAAGATCACCCCCATGGCCATCGATATCAACGACACCCGGGCGCTGCACGTCACCCAGCTGGTCCGGGACGCCCTTCGAAACATGGGAAAGATCGTGGCTGCATCCAAGATCGCACTACTCGGGGCATCCTACAGGGAAGACGTGGGAGACACCCGGTACAGCGGCTCCGAGCTCATCGTGCGCAAATTGGTGGAGATGGGCGGAGATGTCTCGGTTTACGACCCCTATGTGCGCCGCTGGTGGGAATTCGAGAAGCAGGACAGCTATCCCGCCCCGGGGCTTTCCTGGGCGCGGTTTTTCCGGAACCAGGAACGGCTCCGGGAGCTTCGGATGACGGAAACCGCGGCCCAGGCTCTCGATGGCGCCGATGCCCTGGTTCTGGCCGTCCGTCACAAGGATTTTCTTGGGCTCGAGCCCGAGGAGGTGGTGGAACACGCACGGGGTCCCGTGGCCGTGGTGGATTGCTTCGGCATTCTGAACGACGAGAAGATTCGGCGCTTTTTCGAGCTGGGCTGTGAAGTGAAGGGCCTCGGCCGCGGTCATATTCAGCGAATCAAGGAAAGCGTTAAGAAAGGCAGGCGTTAGGTCGTGCGGTTCTTCAACCTCCCCCGCGAGAAGCGGGAAGAGGTGCTATCGGCGGTATCGGAAGTCTTGGGGGATCGATGCGACCTGGTATTTGCCTATGCCTTTGGGTCGTTCCTGGAGGATTTGCCTTTTCGGGATCTGGACCTGGTGGTATACGTGCATCCGGGCGCATTGTCTTCGATTCCGTTTTTCTTTGAGGACGCACTGGCCCAGGAGATTCGCAGCCGCCTGACGCTTCCGTTTCCGGTAGACGTGAGAGTCTTGAACGGCTCCCCCCTCCCCTTCCAATTTCATGCGCTGAGGGGAAGGCTGATGGTGGACCGTGACGAGGAGGCCCGCATGGAATGGCTGTGCCGCGTGGTGGCTCGATACCTGGACATGAAACCCATCTTGGATCACCACGCCAGGGAGGCCTTTGCCGGTGAGCCTCGACCGTGATCGCATCCGAACTCGACTGGAGGACATCGCCCGGTCTCTCGATCGCTTGAAGCGGCTCCGGAGGATGGATCGGCAGGCGTTCCTGGCCGACGAGGACAGCAAGGACATCGCCCGGTCGCGACTTCTTACGGCCATGGAGGCGGCTCTCAACATTTGCTACCACGCGGCAGCCAAGAAACTGCACCGAGTCCCCGAGGAATATGCCCAGTGCTTTATGCTGCTGGGCGAAGCGGGCTACCTGACGGCCGATCTATCCCGACGTCCGGCATCCATGGCCCGTTTTCGAAATCGCCTGGTTCATCTTTATTGGGATGTTGACTATGGGCAGGTCTACGACATCTTGCAGAATCACTTGGCTGATTTGGAAGCATTCTCCACCTGCGCCGCCGAGTGGCTTTAACCCGACCCCGGCGCCCAACATGCTTTCTCCTGGATGGAACGATTTGGCTGATACGAATCCCGCTTCGTCATTCCCTGGCAGGCGAGGATCCGAAAAGAGCGTGCAACCTTTGTGAATGCCAGCCTTCACGGACATGACGTCTCGGTGCTTGGGGAATCTCTCAACCCAGGTTTTTGCTTCCCGGCCTCCAAGCTTTTTGGCTTCTTTGCTACCCGGCTTTTGGGCATCCCGGCTTTTGGGCTGCTTGGCCTCCCAGCCTCCCAGCCTCCCAGCCTCCTAGCCTCCTAGCCTCCCAGCTTCCCAGCCTCCTAGCCCATATGCTTCGCCAACTCACCAACCCCCGCCTGTATTTTATGATCCTTGCCGACTGCGGCCTTTTCGCCCTGTCGCTGGTGGGGGCGTTTCTCCTGCGCTTCGAGTTCTCTCTTTCCCCCGAGCAGTACGCGGAAATAGGCCCCATTCTCCTGTACCTGATCCCCTGCAAGCTCATCATTTTCTATTTTTTCGGCCTTTACCGGGGCATGTGGCGCTATACCAGCCTGGGGGATTTCTGGCGGCTGGCCCAGGCCTGCGGAACGGCAACCTTGCTGCTCCTCTTCATCCTGCTCTACACCTACCGGTTCGTGGGTTTTTCCCGGGCGGTCTTCCTGGTCGACGGTGCCCTGACTTTTCTTCTCACGGGCGGGCTCCGCATCCTGATTCGCTCCTATTTCTCCGTGAAGGCCGGCTCCATGGGAATCCAGGCCTTTCCCCTGTGGACGGGGGCACAGAAGGGAGACAAGCGGATTCTCATCATCGGGGCCGGCAGAACCGGGGAGAAGCTGCTCCGGGAGGTTTTCGACAATCCCCACCTGAACTACCACATGGTGGGATTCCTGGATGACGATGAGGGCAAGCAGGGGCGCACCCTTCACGGGGTCCCGGTCCTGGGTCCCGTCGAGAACCTGGGTGAGATCGTCCGGGAGCACTCGGTAGAACAGGTGTTCATTTCCATCCCTCGGGCCACGGGGCCGGAAATGCGCCGAATTCTCGAAACGTGCAAGGCGTGCGGCGTTTCCTACAAGACTTTGCCCGCAATCGGGGAAATCATGGACGGCAAGGTCAGCATCAAGGCCCTGCGGGACGTGAATTACGAGGACCTTTTGCGAAGACCTCCCGTCGAGTTGGATACCACCGGGATCGAGGAATATCTTGCCGGCCGTACGGTCATGGTGACGGGAGGGGGCGGATCCATCGGCTCCGAGCTCTGCCGCCAGCTCATTCGCTTTCGACCCTCGCGGCTTATCCTGGTCGATGCGGGAGAAACGAACCTTTACAACATCCAGATGGAATTGGAACACGAGCTCCAATTCAAGAAGTACGAGTGTATCCTGGGGCGGGTTCAGAACCGCTCCCTCATGGAGGAAGTTTTTGAAAAATACCGGCCGGAGATCATCTTTCATGCCGCAGCCTGCAAGCACGTTCCCATGCTGGAGAAAAACCCGTGGGAGGCGGTCTTCAACAACGTCCTGGGCAGCCAAGTGATGATGGAGCTGGCAAAGGAGCACGGAGCAGGGCGCTTTGTGCTCGTATCCACGGACAAGGCCGTGCGGCCCACCAACGTTATGGGAACCAGCAAGCGACTGGCCGAGTTGATTCTCCAGTCCATGGAAAACGACACGACGCGGTACATGGCGGTGAGGTTTGGAAACGTGGTGGGATCTTCCGGATCGGTGATTCCGCTGTTTCGAAACCAGATCCGGCAGGGGGGGCCGGTGACCGTGACTCACCCGGATATCACCCGTTATTTCATGACCATACCCGAAGCTTGTCAGCTGATCCTCCAGGCCGGGGCCCTGGGCCGGGGCGGGGAGATTTTTGTGCTGGAGATGGGCACCCCGGTTCAGATCGCCGATAGGGCTCGGGACCTCATTCGACTTTCGGGCAAGGAAGCGGGGCGGGACATCGAGATCGTCTTTACGGGCCTTCGCCCGGGGGAAAAGCTCTTCGAGGAGCTGATCACCGGCGGGGAAGACGTGACCAGAACCCGGCACGAGAAAATCATGGTCCTCAAGTGCAACGGCAAGGGGCCTTTAAACGGCACCCAATGCCTCGATGTACCGGCAGGACCTTTATCGGGCGAGCTGGAGCAGTTGTACCGTGCCGCCATTGCAAACGACGCGGAATCCATCAAGACGAGGCTCAGACGGATGGTGCCCGAGTACAACCCGTCGAACT
>JARKQW010000303.1 GCA_029974695.1 Syntrophobacteraceae bacterium
GCGTTACAGAAGATGGCCAGAACGATACATTGTAGAAATCCCAGGCTGGTCTTGGCGATGCCGATGTTTAAGGCCGCCAGCCCCACGGCACCCCCCCCGAAGGTGTGCTGCTTTCCCAGGAAGATCAAGTACGCCGTCAGCACCGAGCCCACGAAATTTCCCAGGTAAACGATGACCCAGTTGCGAAGCATGGCCCCGGAGGTGATCTTCTTGGACGCCCAGGCCATGGGCATGAGGCAGTTTCCGGTGAAGAGTTCCGCCCCTCCCACGACCACCATGATCAGGCCCGTGGCGAACACCACGCCTCCCAGGAGTCGCTGAATTCCGAAAGGAATCGCCGTGGTGAAGGCCACATCCTTGCCGGCGCTCACCACGATCTTTCCCAGCCCGGCCCACACGGTGGTGGCGTAGTTCGCCCCCATGGCGATGAAGGCCCCCGCGAGAATTCCCAGGGCAAACATTCGGTAGGTGCCCAGACCCGCCTTGGCCACCCCGATGTTTTCCGCCTTGGCGGCCATGTCCTTGGGCATGAGTGCGTCAAAGGATATCGCATTGCCGTTGCTCATTTCCCGTCCTCCTTAAGATAAAGTTGATCCACATGATGCTTCCCGCTGCAAGCCGAAACGAGCTACAATTGCCACAACCAAACGAAGGACCGCCCTACCAACCGCACATTCGTTGAAATCCCGGGATATCCCTTCTCGGCCGCCCCTCCGTCGCCGGGGTCCGTCGCCTCCCGGGAGAGGAAACTTGCCGAAAAGACGGCCGGCCATTCCCGGCCCCCCCTAACCGTTTCCCTTTCGTCCGCGATTGCGTTCCTTGCTATCATACTTTTTTTGGTCTTGTCAAAGTCTGTTTTGGGCAACACAACGCTAAGTTATTTATTATGTTAATTCTAACAGAAGTGAGAAGGGCCTTTTTCCTTGACGGCTTTCGAGGCTTCCGAGTATAAGAATGTCGTTATGCCCTGTTCCGCTCAACGCACCGGCAGAGGCGAATCCAACCGTGAAAAAATGCGAAACTCCGGCTCCTGTCCCTTCTCATTGCGGCTCAGAAAGCGATCGTCATGGATATCGGATCCTACTCGTACGAGGAATACCTGCGCCTTGTTGAATCGTTTCACAATTATGCCGCGCCCGGCGTCCTTCTCGGCGGTTTCATGGTGGACCTGGCCCTGAAGGGCCTTCCCCGGGGGATCCTTTTCGACGCGATTTCCGAAACCCCCAAATGCCTGCCCGACGCCATCCAGCTCCTCACCCCCTGCACCACCGGAAACGGGTGGTTGAAAGTCCTCAACCTCGGACGTTATGCCCTCAGTCTCTACGACAAATACACGGGCCAAGGCGTTCGGGTAGCCCTGGACGCAGCCCGCCTGGATGCCCGGCCCCACATCCGAGCATGGCTTTTCAAAACCCGGCCCAAGTCCGAACAGGACAGCCAACGGCTCCTTGCCGAAATCCGAAGCGCCGGGCACGACCCTTACAAAGTCCACCCCGTTCGGATTCCGGTGGATCGTTTCCAAACCAAGCGAAAGGGGAAGATCGGGCTTTGTCCCCTTTGTGAGGAAGCCTATCCCCTGGCCGACGGACCCATATGCCGAGGCTGCCGGGGAGAAGCCCCTTACGAGACCTCGGAGGATTTCCGGGAAGAACGTCGCCCTCCCCTCAAGGCCCTCCCCCTCGAACAGGCCGTGGGCAAAAAGTCCCTCCATGACCTGACCATGATCATCCCCGGAAAAAGCAAGGGGCCTGCCGTCTTCCACGATCAGCCGATCACCGTGGGAGACTTGTGTCGGCTGCAAACCATGGGGCGCCGGAGAATCTACGTCCGGGAGGAAAATCCTCCTCATCCCGACTGGGTCCATGAGAACGAAGCGGCCGTCGCCTTCGCCGAAGGCATGGTCGGCGAGGGAGTGGGTTTTCACGGGCCTCCCCAGGAAGGAAAGGTGAATTTTGCGGCCCAACGAAACGGGCTCTTTTGGGTCGACGAACGCAGGTTGGAGCAGTTCAACCTGGTCCCCGGCGTCATGTGCGCCTGCCGCAAGGGCTACACCCCGGTAAGCGAGGGCAGGCAAGTCGCCGGTACCCGGGCCATTCCTTTGTTTCTCCCCAAGGATCATTTCCTCAAGGCCATGGCGGTTCTTTCCCAAGGACCGCTTTTCCGGGTCCTTCCCTTGCGCAAGGCCCGGGTGGGCATCCTGGTGACGGGGAGCGAGGTGTTTGACGGCTTGGTGGAAGACCGCTTCATCCCCATCATCGGAGCCAAGGTGCGGCATTACGACTGTGAGGTGATCCAGGCTCAGGTAGTGCCCGACGAGCGCGAGGCCATTCGAAAGGGCGTCCTGGATCTCGTCCGATCGGGAGCCGACCTCATCGTAACCACTGCGGGGCTCTCCGTAGATCCCGACGACGTGACCCGACAGGGCCTGGTGGATGCCGGGGTGACCGACATGACCTACGG
>JARKQW010000306.1 GCA_029974695.1 Syntrophobacteraceae bacterium
ACGCAGGCGTTATGCCGCACCACCTTTTCCGAACCGGCCGCAAAGATGTACTGAAAGATGAACGGGAACATGTAAAGACCCAGGGACTGGAAAACGATGGTCGCGATGAGGAAGTTTACATTTTTGCTCAGGGGCTCCGTCTCCACGGTGAGATAGGTCGGGAACTTCTCGAAAGCTTCCCTGAAGATGCCCTCGAGCCCGCCCGGCATATTGATGGCGGCCACAACGCCGCCGATGATGATGGCCAGAACCATCAACGTGTCCTTGAGGATGGCCACGTATGCAGACCCCCTCACACCGGCCAGCCCCACGTAGAGGAACGCAACGATCGAAGCCACCACGACGGCAAGCGTGTTGTTGATCTCCACGCCCAGGTAACGGATGATGATGCTGAGCCCGGCGAACTGCATCTGCGCCCAGGGAAGGAGGAAAAGAATGCTCACGACCGTGACGATGAGGGCAAGTCCCTTGCTCTCGAACCGCCACTGGAAGAAGTCGCCGATCGTCGCGGAATTGGCGATTTTGCCAAGCCGCCAGATGCGCGGGTTGAGGAAATACCCGAATGGATAGGCCAACAGGATGTAGCCGATGAACCACACGAGATAACTGGACCCCTTCGCGTACACCGCGCCGGGGACACCGATCAGCGTGCCGATCCCGTAGATTTCTCCCACCGTGATGAAGAAGATAAGAAAGGCACCGAATCCACGCTTGGCCACAAGAATTTCGTGGATATCATCGGTCGCGACCCCTCGCTTTGCGAGCACGACCAGGTACAGCGAGAATGCAATGATGCAGAGGAATACAAACAAGGCCATGATTACTCTCCTTTCGACCCGTGCGCGGCATTGGACTCGTCGTGGGCTTCAGCGTTCAGCGGATCCAATCGGTATCCTATGTACATGGAAAGCGAGGTGAGAGGAATCCAGGCAAAAATCCAGAAGTAAATGAACGGAAACCCGAGAATGAACGGTTCCGCCCGGTTGTATAATGGAAAGGCCACCACAATGGCCGCATATGGGATGATCAAAGAGAAAATTATGGTCCAAAGCCTGCTTTTCATTTCGTTAGCCTCCGTTTGACTGGTCTGAAGCTTCTCAGTCCCCGTACACTCCTGACGTTTTCAACTGACTGCTTTTTCACTCCCTCTTCCGCTGCGTCCCCCTCCCCTTTTCCGAAAGTAATCGCCACTATGCTCAAGCCTCGAATACGGTTCGTCCGCCCACAATGGTCCGGACTACCCGGATATCTTTGATTTTCAAGGGATCGACCTCGAGAGGGTTCTCCTCGAGAACCGCGAAATCGGCGAGCTTCCCCACTTCGATGGACCCCTTGATCCCTTCTTCGAAGGTCTGCCAGGCGGCATCGATGGTGACCGCCCGCAAGGCTTCCGGAACGGTGATCCGAAGCTCCGGCCCCAGTTCCTTGCCGCTGCTCGTCAGCCGGTTGACCGCGGACCATACCGACATGAGCGGGCTGATCGGGGTGACCGGCGTATCGTTGTGGAAGGTGATCCGGAGTCCCCTGTCGAGAGCCGTCCGGCAGGCGCAAAGTCTCTTCGCCCGGTCGGGTCCGACGAAAATGTCCCTGTGCCGGTCCCCCCAGAAATAGGTGTGTGTGACGAAAAAGCTCGGGGTGATCCCCAGCTCCTTCATGCGTTCCAGCTGGTCTTCCCGGGCGAGGTGCGCGTGGTTGCAGATGTGGCGGGCATCGGCCCTGGGCATGGCTTCCTGGGCCGCGGCCCAGCCCTCGAGGGCATCCTGGGTGGCCTGGTCTCCGATGGTGTGGATCGCGGTCTGCCAACCCCTGGAGTGCAGTTCTTTGATCATGTGGATGAGCTGCGCTTTTTCCTTGAACCGCGAGTAGCCGCGGAAGTGGGGCTTGCCTTCCGGCGGGGTGTGATAGGGCTGGCTCAGCCAGGCCGTGTAGACGTAGATCGATCCGTCGGCCCAGAGCTTGGCGGCCCCCAGGGTCACCATGTGATTGTCCGTGAGATCGGTCCCCGATTTTGTCGTGGGGTACTTGTCCATCTCCTCCAGAGAGGAGGCGAACGGCCAGACCACCACCCGCAGGGAAAGATCCCCGCTCGCGCAGGCTTTGTTCAGCAGTCCGATCTCCGGGTGAAAGGCCCAGCCGTTCTGAGCGGTCGTCACCCCGGCCGCGGCATAGATCTCACAGGCTTTTCGAATCCCTGCAAGCTCCTGGGCCTCCGTGCGCGCGGGAATGATGTTCTGTACCGTCGTGTAGGCCGGCGGTCCTTCGAGAATGCCGTTCAGCTCGCCCTGGGCGTCTCTTCTGACAAAACCACCGTCGAGGTCGG
>JARKQW010000324.1 GCA_029974695.1 Syntrophobacteraceae bacterium
GTCCATGTACATGACCGCCGGAGTCGCCCTCTTGGGGTCCGCCTTTATGATGTTGGTGTCCACATACCGGGAATAGAAACGGTAACCGATGAAAAACACTAAAAATGCCAGGACGAGTACTAGGACTGAATTCATTTCCAAACCTCCTGTGGGAAAATGATCCAAAACTCATGGTACCCGAACACTCTGAGAGGTCAACTCGTCGAATCGGTTGATTCACCCACCCCTGTATCGAGAACGGAAACACAACGGCCGAACCATAGCCGCCCGGCCCGAAGATTCGGCTGTCCGGTCGATACGAAAGCACGGTCGTTTGTCTTTCAGCTGCTGCAAGTACTGGAGAGGCGTCCAAGGCCTCAGGACGAGCTTCCCGCCCGGGCCCCCCCAGCAGCACAACCCGATGAATCCTAGATCAAGGACCGGTAGAAACGTCTCCTCCCGGAGAAAGGCGTCCCTCGAACGAAAGCATCACGATATCACCCGGGAAAGTACGAACATCGCTCATCAAGGGAATCCGCCTCTCCCGTTTGAAGCTCGGGCGAAGCACTTCACCCAATGAAATGGATTGAATCATGAATCCATGACTGGTGGATGATGGATGAGGAAATTTCATGGGATTTGCCAAAAGAGGTTTGATTTGTGAGCAAACACTCCCCAGCGCGACCTGACGATCTTCCCAAAAATATCGCACGGATGCAATAAGAATTTGCGGCTCTTGAGCACTGGGCAACCCATCCGAGGCTGGCGAGACCGGGGATTGGTCGAGGGATTCTTCCGGGGACCCGAGACGAAAGACTCCCCTTATGGACCTCCCTTCCACGGGAAAAGTCCCTCCACCCGGGAATTTGCTTGTGACATTTCCCCAACCGGCATATGGTTCCGTAGACTTGTCCCGAGGATGCATCCAGGAACCGCACCCAATCAGGAGGAATGAACGATGACAACGAAACAGTGGGATAGCCCGCCGTCCATGGGCATCGATTCGTCGAAGCTCTACCGAGCAAAACTCGAAACCAACAAGGGGGTCATCCTGCTGGAGCTCTACCCGCAATATGCCCCAAAAACCACCAATAATTTCGTTTTCTTGTGCCGGGAAGGTTTCTACGACGGAGTGATTTTTCACCGGGTGATCGAGGACTTTGTCATCCAGGGCGGGGACCCGACGGGAACAGGCCGGGGAGGCCCCGGCTACCGGTTCGAGGACGAAACCCGGGGAAATCCCCTGAAACACGAGACGGGGGTCATCTCCATGGCCAACGCGGGTCCCAATACCAATGGGAGCCAGTTTTTCATAACCCATTCTCCTCAGCCCCATCTCGACGGACGACATACGGTTTTTGGAAAAGTGATGGAGGGAATGGAAGTGGTCAAGGCCGTTGAGCAGGGGGACCGGATCCTGAAAGCGGAAATCGAAGAAGCCTGATCCCCTCCTGCCCTACACGCTCCCCCACCCCCTCCCGCCCGGGGAGGGGGCGACGTGTTTCCGGGCAGCTCCTCCCGCCCGTGGGTCCGCAGGAACCGTCCTGCCGGCCGCAGCCGGGCCTTTTCACGGAACTCGACCCGCCCCAAATTTGCCGATCCGCTTCGCCCACCGTTGGGGCATCCGTTTCCTGTGGGGTCCGAGCGTTTGCCGGAAGATCCCGGGATTGACGATGAGCGCGGGAACGGAACGGTGTTTGATCCCCCTTTCCGCGGCGGCCCTTCAGGAGGGGGAAAAAACAAGGCCCGTACGAAGATGTACGGGCCTCGGAGTCCCTCAATTCCGCAGGGTGGCAGGGCTCCTCCTAGGCGGTTTCCTCCTTGATGGTGGTGGCAATCTTGTACAACACGGACAAAATGAAGAATCCCGTTGCCCAGACTCCCAGCACGATCATCAACTCGGGAATGGTGGGGGAGTACTCGCGCACGTGGTCAAAGGGGTTGGGAATGAAGCCTGCGATGACCAAGCCCATGCCCTTCTCCAACCACATGGAGAGAAACACCGCAGCGCAGGCAATCTTGAGGGTCTTCTCGTTCTTGCGGGTGTTGGGATTGATGAGCAGGACCAGGGCGACCACCGCAAGGATCGCGAAGAGCCACATGAACGGCACCAGGGTGCGATGTCCCTCAAGCCCCACGAAGAGGTACTTCAAGGCTTCCATGTGGGAGGGGATCTTGCTGTAGAACGCCGTAAAGAACTCGAGTCCCACGAAAAACACGCTGATGACCATGGCGTAGGTGGCGATGATGGAAAGCTTGTCGATGGCTTCTTTGCCCGGATCGAACTTGGTGTATTTCTTCACCAGGTACGCCAGGAGGATGAGAAGGGCCGGGCCGGAGCAGAAGGCCGAGGCCAAAAAGCGGGCTGCCATGATGGCCGTCAACCAGTAGTGCCTTCCGGGAAGACCGGCGTACAGGAAGGCCGTAACCGTGTGAATGGACACGGCCCAAGGGATGGAAAGGTAGATGAGGGGCTTCACCCAGCCGGGGTAATGAACCCCCTTGCGTTCGGCCTCCAGGACGTTCCACCCGATGATGATGTTCAGGAAGAGATAGCCGTTCAACACGATCATATCCCAAAAGAGGATGGAGTTGGGTGTGGGATAGAGAAGCACGTTGAGGAGCCTCATGGGCTTCCCAAGATCGACGATGATAAACAGCAGACACATGGTGACGGAAGCGACGGCCAGGAATTCGCCAAGGATGGTGATTCTGCCGAAGACCTTCACGTTGTGCAGGTAGTAGGGCAGGACCACCATGACCGCGGAGGCGGCCACACCGACGAGGAAGGTGAATTGGGCGATGTAGAACCCCCAGGAGACGTCCCGACTCAACCCCGTGATGGTCAACCCTCGGTTCAACTGTACCAGATAGCTGGCAAATCCCATGCCCATGAGCACGAGCAGAAGCATCAGCCACCGGAAGTATCTTTGATCTCCTTTAAATGCCCTCTCAAGCATTGCTGCCCCCTGTCCTAGGATACGATGTAATAGACGTTCGGCTCGGTACCGAGCTCGGGTTTGCGTCGAATGGTGTAGTTTGATGCAAGCAGTTTGCGGACGTTGGACTTGGGATCGGCCAGATCCCCAAAGGCCAGGCCCCCGACCTTGCATGCCTCGACACAGGCGGGCATCAATCCCACCTCCAGCCGCTCGGAGCAGAACTCACATTTCTCCACGACCCCTCGTTCCCGGGTCGGATACGCCATGTTGAGCTCGGGAATGTAGGGACGGGGTTCTCGAAAGTTGAAGCTTCGCGCCCCGAAGGGGCAGGCGGCCATGCAGAACCTGCATCCGATGCATCGGTGCATGTCCATCATGGTGATCCCGTCGGCACGCTTGAAGGTGGCCTGGGTGGGGCACACTCGGACGCAGGGAGGATTGGCGCAGTGGTTGCACAATGCAAGGAAAGGCTTTCCCCGCAGGTTTTCGATGTTGTACGGGTTGCCCTGGCCGGGAAAGACGTTTTCGTAGTTGTCCGTCCAGAGCCACTTGATTTCCTCTTTGACATTCCCCATCTCGGGCACATTGTGGACCTTGTGGCACGCATCGATGCAGTCCTTGCAGCCGGCCTTGCCCTTCTCCCAACACTTTCTCATATCGACGACCATGGCCCACTGTTTGCCGTGGAAGGCTTCGGGGTTCGAGGCCACCCGGGGCAGGTCGGTTTTCGCAAGGAGTTCATGAATCGGCAGGGTTGCCAGCCCCAGGGTACAAAGTCCGCCGATTTTCAAGAAGCTTCTTCGGTTGGTTTCCATTACTTGGTCTCCTTCGGGGCAATATGACAAGTCCAGCAATAGGGCGTTACGTTAAGCTCCAATCCCGCGTACACGTGGCATTGGTCGCAAAACTGAGACTTGTTGGAATGGCAGCGGACGCATTCGTTCTGAAGGCTCATGTTGTACTGCTTGCCGTCCGCCGCCACGTAGATTCGGAACCCGTCCCGCACGACCGAGGTTCTCCAGTCGTTGAGCAGCTGCATGTGTCCCGTACGCATCTCGATCTTCGGCAGGACGCACTGTTTGACCGCCATCTGTTGGATCACGGGGGTATCGATCTTGGGGTCCGGTGCCGGAGCAGCCTTGCCCATGTTGTACCACAGGGGGAAAGTGGCTATGCCCAGAAAGATGATGATTCCCGGGATGATCGTCTTCGCGTTATAGATCCTCATCGTCGCTCTCCTCCATTCCTGCGAGCGGCTCGCCGCGTAGATCCGTGGTTCGCTCTGCTTCGCCCTTCATCACCAGGGCGTTTCCGACCAGCTCGTGAACGCCGGTGACCCCTACTCCGGGGGCCCAATAGTTCAGAGAAGTGACAAGGACCGCCCGGTCGATGGCGCAAATGCAGGCCATCATGTTCACATCATGCTTTTCCTGGACGTATCGGGCCGCATTGGCCCGGGGGAGCCCCCCGCGCATTCTCATTTCCATGAATTCGTCATTGTTGAGGCCGGAACCGCTCCCGCAACAGAAGGTTTGCTCCCGGGTGGTCTCCGGCGGCATCTCGAAGAAGTTGTTGCAGACGCTCTGAATCACGTAGCGCGGTTCCTCGAAGAAGCCCATTCCCCGAGACGGATTGCAGGAATCGTGGTAGGTGACCCGGAGATGGTCGTTGCGGCTGGGGTCCAGTTTCAACTTGCCGTTCCGGATGAGATCGGCGGTGAATTCCACGATGTGCACCATCTTGGTGGACTTGGCGTTGTCAAACCGGGTGCCGGTGATGGGGGACACGGGTTCTTCCAGGAAATCGGCAGGGCCGTTCATGGTGTCCATGTACTGGTTGATGACCCGCCACATGTGCCCGCATTCTCCCCCGAGGATCCACTTGACTCCCAGCCGTTTGGCCTCGGCGTACATCTTGGCGTTGAGCCTCTTCATCATCTCGTGGGAGGTGAAGAAACCGAAATTCCCGCCTTCCGATGCGTAGGTGGACCAGGTGTAGTCCAGTCCCAGCTCGTGGAAGAGCATGAGGTAGCCCATGAGGGTGTAGGTCCCCGGATCGGCGAACACGTCCCCCGACGGGGTGATGAACAGGATCTCGGCGCCCTTTCGATTGAAGGTCGGCTCGACCCTCACCCCGGACACGGCCTCGATCTCGTCCACGAAGAATTCGATCATGTCCTTGAAGGCGTGAGGCTGAATGCCCAAATGGTTCCCGTTCATGTAGCAGTTGGCCACGGGACCCACGACCCAGTCGATGTTGAGCCCCACCAAGTTGAGGAGCTCCCGGCCGATGATGGTGATCTCCGCCGTGTCGATGCCGTAGGGACAGAATAGCGAACATCGGCGGCATTCGGTGCACTGGAAGAAGTAATAGAACCACTCCTTGAGGACATCCACGGTGAGCTCCCGGGCGCCCGCGATTCGGCCCAACACCTTCCCCGCCGTGGTGAAATCCTTGCGGTAGACCGAGCGGAGGAGTTCCGCCCGCAGCACGGGCATGTTCTTGGGATCGCCCGAACCGATATAGAAGTGACATTTGTCGGCACAGGCACCGCATCGAACGCAGATGTCCATGAAAACCCGCAAGGACCGGAACCGCTCCAGCCGTTCCCTCAATCCTTCCAGAATGATCTCTTTCCAGTTATCGGGAAGCTTCCAGTCCTCGTCCATGGGGGACCATTCCCGAGGGTTGGGCAATCCCACCACCTCGAGGTTCTTCGGTTTTCCCGGGTAAGAAAAGGTGCCGGGGCGAAAAACCACGGGGGTGTCCATCCAGCCGGTCTGGGGCAACTTATGATCAATGACAAGCTCGTTGGGTTTTGGGACCTTAGCCATGTTTACTCCTTCTCCACTGGTAATCCGGCCTCAATCATCTTCTCTCTGAAATGGTCTTCATACTCCTCGTACGTGTGAACCTTGACGGGGTAATTCCACGGATTGACGTGCCGCTTCATACGGCTGTCATTGGGGAGATTTCGCGTGGGACTCAGGAAAACCCCTCCCAGATGCATCAATTTGCTGAAGGGAAAGTAGGCAAACAACGTACTGAAGAGAAAAAGATGAATAAAGAAGAGAACGCCGATGCCGTCGGGCACCTTGGGTTGCAGCGTCACCAGGCTCATAGCGAGCTCTTTGACCCGAACCACGTCGACCTTGAGAAAATAGCGCATGAGGATGCCGGTAATTCCGATCCCCAGGAGGACGAAGAGGGGAAAATAGTCGGCGGGAAGAGAAATATAGCGGACCTGGGGGATGATCACTCTGCGAATGAACAGGTAGGTGACCGCGAGAATGAAAATCGCATCGGTGAGGTAGACCCCGGGGAGCCCGAGCTGGAGCATCCCGTCCAGCCGATCGGTCATGAGCACAAAAAAGGGCACGGGCTCCGTGAAGAACCGAAGGTGCCTCAGAAGGATCACGAAAAAGCACCAATGAAAGAGAAGGCCCGCCAGCCAGAGCCATTTCTCCCACTGGTACACCACCTTGGGACCTTGGTGCAGCTCGAACTTCGTGTTCCTGAAAAGGGAACGAAAGAGCAGGACTTCGAGAAGCATTCTGCCCACGACCCCCGCCGTGGAGCTGGGGTTGTCGAGCTTGTTTTGCTTCACCCACGGGAGCGACTTCTGCTGCCCGGCGGTGGTTGGAATACGGAAGGGGACGGGGGATCGAGCCCATGTAATCACGCGGTAAACCACTCCCAGCAGGAAGATGAAAACCGCCAGGTACGGGATGATCACCCCGAAAAGGTAAGTCATGCCGGCCGCTTGCACCCCCAGAAAGGCGGCCAAAACGAGCGCAATGACTACGGTCAATGAAAACTTGATTCCCATTGAACAATCCCTCGTGTCAAAAGAGTTTTGTGGTTAAGTGTTGCCCTTCGGCCCCTCCGCCCGAAACTCGGGGATCTCGGCAGCGAGACCCGCCAACTGAAGGAGGCGGAAGGTCCGGTTCTTCAATTCATTGACTTTGAGCTCGTACAACTTTTCACGACACTGCATGTACACGTCAAACGCCAGCAGGGAAATTTGATCGATCAAAAGGTCGAAAGACGCCAGTTCTTCCGAAGAAACCTGCTGGGTTTGGATGTGCTCCTGGAACATGTCCCGAACCAACCCCTTGGGCAAAAACATGAACGCCACGGCCTGGGAAGGCGAAAAATCCTGGACCGCTCGCACCCGGATGATGCGGTCCAGCCAGGGCCTCAGCTTTTCCGAGTCCATGCCCCGGAGCATCTCGCCGTAGAGGCCGTCGAGCCCATGATAAATGGTATGGCCAACCGGATTGACGAACTGATTGGATTCTTTTCCGAGAAATCGTGCCGTTTCAGGGGGATAGGTTCCGACCAACGCCCCAAACCACTTCTTGACGAATCGTTCTCTGTCTCTTGCGAGCAAATCCCCTAGGTTCATCTGGAGAGATCCCTTTCCCTATCCTGTGCGACGTGATCGAAAGACCGGTTTCCCCGATCGCAACCTGACCATCCCCCCCTTCCGGCAAAAAATCATGCGGGCGGGAAACCACTTTTCGCCCGCATGTCAGAGGCCGTCAATCGATTGCCCAAGCAGAAATTCCAATATTGTGAATGTCGGCACGTTACCCCAATCCCCTCCCGGTGTCAAGATTGAAACTGGCGGGAAAAAGGCCCGGGACGGACCGCCCCCCGGCGCCCCCAAAAAGCCGGAACCCT
>JARKQW010000387.1 GCA_029974695.1 Syntrophobacteraceae bacterium
CGGCGATCTTCCACGCCTGTTCCAGGGTTGCCACCGGCGTGGGGGGAAGGCTCTTCAGCTGGTAGAGCGGATAGAATCGGCTGAAATGCACGGGGACGTCCGGTCCCAGTTCCGCTCGAATCCACCGGCACATGGCCCGGACCTGTTCGGGAGAGTCGTGTTTGCCGGGCACCACCAAGTTGACGATTTCCGTGTGAACTTTCAACTCCCTGAGCCGCTTGAGCGTAGCCAGCACAGGCTCCAGGCTTCCTCCGGTCATCTCGCGGTAGTATTCTTCGGAAAAACCTTTGAGGTCGATGCAAGCGGCATCCAGGACCCGGCAAAGGTCTCTCAGGGGGGCCTCATGGATAAAACCGTTGGAATGCATGACCTTGAGGATGTCCGCCTCTTGGCAGATTCGCCCGATTTCGAGCATGTACTCGAGGAAAATGGTGGGTTCCACGTAGGTGGAAGCGATGGAGCGGCACTGGCTCGTCCGAGCCAGTGCCGCCACCTGTTCCGGGGTCAAGTCGTAATTGAAGGTGTCGTCGGGCTGCGCCTGGGATATCTCCCAGTTCTGGCAGAATTTGCAGTTCAGATTGCACCCCGCCGTAGCAATGGAAAACGAGGTCGATGCGGGGAGCACATGGTAGAAGGGCTTCTTCTCGATGGGGTCCACCCGGACGGCGCAAGGATTCCCGTAGACCAAGGAATAATACCGACCGCCCCGGTTCTCCCGGACCCGGCAGTGCCCTCGCTCCCCGTCTTCCACTTCGCAGGAGCGCGGGCACAGATCGCAGCGAATTCGGTTCTTGGACAGGGGGGTGAAATAGGGAGAGAGTTTTCTCCTGATGAGTCCCTTTTCCATGGATTGGGCCGCCGCGGACGGTGGGGTCCGAAAAGGACTGCCCAGGTTCAGACCGGCCCAGAAGGCTGCGCAGCCCCCGCAGCTCTTGAGGAAATGGCGTCTGGAAATCATCGGAATCTTCCTTCTCCGTCCGGGCATTGCTTTCCCAGCCCGGTGGCTTTCGCCCGTCTCCGGAACCCAAGCCGGGGAACGGGTCAGAAAACGTCGGCCGAAAACACATAGATCTCGGTTCGGGGATCCTTCCACGCATCCCGGGGCAGTCGCGCCTTGTTGCAGGTTTGCTCGAGGAAGGTCTGCCGGTCCCACCCGTGTTCCACCGCCACCTGGGGCAGCAAAAGTCCCGCAGAGCCGTTTCTCCGGACGTAGAGACCGTGGGTGCCTACCTGGATCTCTTCGGGGCTCGAGACCTTCCTGAACGGAGTGAGGGCGGATATTTCGATCTCGATTTCCTTCAATTCACTCGACGTCACGGGGGGGAACCGGGGGTCCCGGGTGGCGGCCGCCACCGCCATTTCGGCCACCGTCTCCGCCAGCGGTTGGTCGGAGATGATCCGCCCGATACAGCCTCGAAGCTGTCCGTGTCTGTTGAGGGTGACGAAGGCGCCCCGGGGTTCGGCCAGCTTTGGAGACGTGGAAGGGAGATGCGGAGCCTTTTTCCCTGCACAGTGAGCCTCGATCCGCTCCCTGGCGATCTTGCGCAGTTGGGCCTTGTCTTCGGAGGAAAGTCCCAGGTCCACCCCAACTCGCGGGGAGTTCGACGGGGAAGGCTCCGGCCCGGCCTTCACATTCGAATCGGCCCAAATGGCAGCGGCCATGTATCCGACCACGCGGTTGAGATCTCCCGCCACATCCCCGGAATTGGCATAGTGGAGGACTTGGGCGCGATTGCCCCCCATGGCCCTGGCGGCAATCATGGCGGTCACCATGGGGCCTCCGCCGCATGCCTCGCAAAGGTTCCGGGAGAGCGACCGGCTGAGTCCTTCGGGATCCAGTGCCGCCACTCTCTCCTGCACGACCTTGTCCAAAGACCTGGCCTGATCATAGGGGTGAAAATGGGAAAGATCCGAGCTGGCCACAAGGACCGCGGGACGCTTCTCGATGCATCGGACCAGGGCATCGGCCAACCATCGGCACGTCTCCAGGTCCTGCTCCCCCATAACCAGGGCCACGATACGACAGTCCGGGGCCGCCACCTGGAGGAAAGGAAGCTGAACTTCCACGGAGTGTTCCTTCTCGAATGCATCTGCCCGGAGTTGGATTTTGGGAGCTTCCTTTCCCAGGCAGTCGGTCATGGCGCGGTCCACGGAAAGAATGCCCAGGGGGGTTCGAAACCCCGATCCGGGATACGCGGCGACCCCGGAAAATCTCATATGGTGGCTGGGGGCGATGAGGATCACCGTTGAGGGCTTCTCCGCCCGGAGGAGCCGGTAGGAATAACCAGCCGTTGCCCCGGAAAACAGGTAGCCCGCATGGGGGGATATCAGGCCCAGGAGTCTCCCCGAGGAGTCTCCTGCGGGAACCCTCTCGAGGTAGCCCTCCACCAATCGGCGCAGCTCGGAGGGGGAATCCGGGTACCAGGAACCGGCAAAAACCGGCTCGCGGATTTTCCGGGCATCGGAGTCGGAATCCTTTGCCCAGGGATCCCCCGGACCCAGGAGGCACGACCACAGGGCGGTGAGAAGGACTGCATTCCCGAGAAAGCGGACACATCCGGGTCGTCTGGAAATTTGCATCGTCTCTCCCCTCCATCTTCCGTCAGAGATTTGCGGGTGGTGGGACTTCCCGCCTTGCGGCACCCCCGGCGCCGCCCGCGGGAAAGGATCGGTTCAAGCCGGTGAAAACTATGCGGTTTCAGCGTGAGGACAATGGGTTCGAGGTCATTATAGGCAACCGCTCTCGGCGCAGTCAAGTCCGGCGGGAAAATGCCGGGTAGCGGCACCAACGGCCCGGAGAAACCGGCGAACTGCCGGGGGAGCAGCGGAAAGGGGGAACTCGGCTGGGAGAGTTCCGGGCAGAATCGAGGTTGGAGGGTCAACGGACGGGAGAGAAAGCTCCCCACGGAGTGGCCAGACGCTCCATCCTCTTCCGAATTCGGGAGAGGGTCTCCGCATCCGGTTCAAAAGGAAGAACGGGCGTTGCAGGGTCCGGTAGAGCCCGGTCCGGGGAAAAGGGGGTGAGCTCCAGTTTGAGATTGTAGGCCTTGACCATGAGGGGCTCGAGATTGGCTGCATCCATGAGGCTGTATGCCAGGAGGGTTTCCAAGGCCTTTGGGTCCTTTCTGCGGCGGTATTCATCCCAGAGCAGAACGGCAAAAGATCCGTCCACTCCTTCGAGTTTGCCCCGATCCAGACCCAATTGGCGTTCGCAGCCTTTGAGCCCTCCGCGGTACCCCAGGCTCTTTAAGAGGTATCGAAGGTCTATATGGACCTGGTCCATGGGGATTCCCAGGGTGGAGCGGATGAACGGCAGGTCAAAGCACTTGCCGTTGTAAGTGACAATCATCCGGTATTTTCGGACGTCATCCCGGAACTTCCCCAGGTTGTGGCCGAACAGGTAAGGGGTAAGGTTTGTGCCGTCATAGAGGGCGATGGTGGTGATGTGGTCCGAGGGGGACCCCAGCCCCGTGGTCTCGATATCCAGGTAGGCGGCGGCATCCCGGAACTCGGCGAACAAGCGCCACATCTCGAAGGAGGGCAAGTGGCGTGCGAAGAAGCGGATATCCTTTTCTTGGAGACTTCGCAAGGAAGCTTCCATGTGCTGCCTGACTCCCACCGCACGAGGGCCCCAGGCCGAAGGCGGCTGCTCGAGCAGGTCCTCCCAGGAAAGAATCCCCGATGCCCAGAGCTTTCGCTCCGTGATAATGCCGATTCCGGGGACATGGCAGAAGGTGTTTCTCAGTATGCCGGGCATGGCGCGGGCCGGATTCGCCACGGGGATCGG
Source organism: Syntrophobacteraceae bacterium (assembly GCA_029974695.1). Lineage (GTDB taxonomy): Bacteria > Desulfobacterota > Syntrophobacteria > Syntrophobacterales > Syntrophobacteraceae > JAGPLX01. The sequence continues at coordinate 3,788 of JARKQW010000387.1, forward strand.
GATCTCCGGTGTGAGGTTCTGGTTGTGAGGGAACTCCCTATTCCGTCCAGAGGGGAGGACGGGCTCGGGGGACCCTTCCGCCATGGGATCGTTCCCCATGGGCCCACTTGATGAAAGAAGAGCTACTGCTGGGATTCCTCTGTTTTTGCCGCCCCGGATCCGCTTTCCGAATTCTTTTGCATCATCGGGCAGCAGGAAGGCTTTTCCTTCTTG
>JARKQW010000392.1 GCA_029974695.1 Syntrophobacteraceae bacterium
CCCGGCCGTCCAGGGTCAGGCCCACGGGAACGTTGGAGCGGGTATAGCGGAGGACCAGATAAGCGGCACAGGAGATCAAGGACTCGAGGTGCTTCTTGTCCATGGAATCCAAGTCGATCATGATCTGCTGCAGTTGGATGGAGGACAGCTCCTTGGTCTTGAGGCGCCCCGTTTTGGCCGTGGACTTCCAGCTGATGTACTTGGGAGGGTCCCCGCTCACGTAGTCCCGAATGGAAAGGATATCCGAATCGTACCCCGCCTGGTTGGAGGAGATTTCTCCCCTGAGGGTCGTGGACCGGTCGTCCAACAGGGCCGGATCGCAGCGAACGGGCTTGGGGTAGACCGTCACGTGGAATTCGCCGGGAATTGCACGGAATCGGGTGAAGAAATTGAACGGAAAAACGGAGGTCACCAAGAGGCCCGGCATGGTGTGCCTGCCGCGCCTTTCAAAACGCAGAAGAACATACGCCGACGCGTCGGACCCGGCCGGGATGAAAGGAAAAAAGGCGGCCTGTTCTCCCACGGACACCCGGATCAACAGGGCGGGCAAGAACCGTCTCGGGTTGGCAACCCGTACCTGGACGAGGGTCTCCGTTCCGGCAAAGATCTCGCCGGGAAAATGGGCGGCAACCTGAACACCATAGAGATTGGCTCTCCCGAAGATCCCGGACACAAGCATGTAACTGAGCAGGGCCGAAGCGATGATGTACACGAGATTGTTGGCCGTGTTGATGGCGGAGAAGCCGATGAGGATGGTGAGGACGATGTAAAGGTACCCCGCTTTGTTGATCTTGATTACGCCGGGACGGGCACGTCCTTGAGCAGCGATTGGATGATCTCCTCTCTGTCGGTGTTTTCGTACTCTTCCCGAAAAAGCACCCGGTGGGGAATCACGTACCGGGCCAGTTCCTTGATGTTTTCCGGGGTGACGTAGTCCCGGGCCTTGAAGTAGGCGTCGGACTTGGCCGTGTGAATCAGGGCCAGGGCCCCCCGGGTGGAAAGTCCCGCCACCAGGTACTTGCTTCTTCGGGTCGCTTCGATGACGTTGAGCAGGTAGTCCAGGATCTTATCGGAGACATACACCCCGTTTCGGATCTCCGCCTGGATCTCCACGGACTCTTCCTTCTCCATGATGGGAAGGACGGAGTAGATTTCCTTGCGTCTGCTTCCTCCCCGAAGGATTTCCTTTTCGGCCGTTCGCGGCGGGTAACCGATGCTGATTCGCATCATGAACCGGTCCATTTGGGATTCGGGCAGAGGGAAGGTGCCGAAGTGTTCCACGGGGTTCTGGGTTGCGATGACGAAGAAGGGGCGGGGCAGGTCGTAGGTCCTGCCTTCGATGGTGACCTGCTTTTCTCCCATGGCTTCCAGCAGGGCGCTCTGCGTCTTGGGAGTGGCACGGTTGATTTCGTCCACCAGGACCAGGTGGTTGAAGATGGGCCCCGGTTGAAATTCGAAGGCGTTCTTGTCCTTGTTGAAAATGGACAGCCCGGTGATGTCCGACGGCAGAAGATCGCTGGTGCACTGGATTCTTCCGAAGGTGAGTCCCAGGACCTTGGCGATGGCGATGGCCAGGGTCGTTTTTCCCAGCCCGGGGAGGTCTTCAATGAGGAGGTGGCCGCGGGAGAAAAAACAGGTGAGGGCCAGCCGCAGGGCCTTTTCTTTCCCATGAAGGTAGTGGGAGAGAAGCGAGATGGCCTCGTCGATCTTTTC
>JARKQW010000399.1 GCA_029974695.1 Syntrophobacteraceae bacterium
AATCGCCGGGGACCTGAAGGGGAGGGGCTTCTCCTTCGTGGGCAGCATCATCGTCTACTCCCACCTGCAGGCAGTGGGGGTGGTGAACGACCATCTCAGGGGCTGCTTCCGTTACGCCGACCTGAGAGGCAGCCGACACGAGGCGGACCGGTCTTGCGCGGATCCCCGGGAAGTATGATAATGATGGTGTCGCTCAAGGAGGATTCCGCGATGAAAAAATGTGCTCTTGTCTTGGTATCGGCGCTGCTCGTGCTTTCCGCCTGTTCCACCGTGTCGTCCATGGTTCCCGGCGTTTCCCTGCCCTCGGTCCCCGGGGTCGCTCCGCTGGCGGGCATGGTGGATCTGCGGGACGGCGAGGTGCTCTGCGCCATGGGGGCCAATCCCTACGAGCTGGATTTTCATAACGCCAGGATCGTGACCCCCCCGTCCGCCGCCACCAGGAACCAGGCGGAGGTGGTCTTCGTGTCCGACGGCCGCAAGGAATGGGTGAATCACGTCATCCCCAGCAGAAAGGCCGTCAAGGCGGATATGGCAGTGGGCAAGGTCCTCTTCGTTCCCCATTGGAGCAAAATGGACAAGAACGTGAGTTCCGACGACTACCGGAAGACGCCCTGGGAGCTGGCCCGGGTGACCTCCACGGAAGAACTCTTCAAGGACGTGGTGGAGGTGGGGGGGGTCAAGTACCTGATCCAGAATGTCCGGGCGCCGCTGCAGGAGCCCTGACAGCCCGCTTCCCCGTCGATCCGTCCGGAAAGACGAAACAGAAAGGCCCGCCGCGTCGCGGCGGGCCTTTCCGTTTCCCCCGGGCGGCCCGGAAGAGGGGAACCGGACAGGCGCGCTGCGTCCGCCTGTTCCCTCTTCCCGGGCCCCTATGGGGCTCAGACTCTGATCTTTTCCCGGGCAAGGATCGAGTGAAAAAGCGCATTGGCCCGCAAGGTCCCTATGGGGCTCAGACCCTGATCTTTTCCCGGACCTTCAGCGACACATTGTAGGAACTCACCAGGGCCATGATTCCCGCGGTGGTTATGTCCGTGTGCCGCCCCGCTCCCCAGAAGGTCTTTCCCTCCGGAGTCTTGATGCCGATGTAGGCCACCGCCTCGGTCCCGGCACCGTCTCCCACCGACTGCTGGCGGAATTCGGCGATGTCGAAGCCGTTGAAGCCCGCGGCCTGCATGCCGTGAACAAAGGCGCTGATGGGCCCGTTGCCGGTGCCTTTCAGGACCCGTTCTTCCCCGTTGTACAGAACGCTGGCTTCACAGGTCACCATATCCTTCACATCCTTTCGGGGCGTGGTGGAGTAGCTCACCAGCTCCAGGGGCTCCCGGACATTGAGGAAGTGGTTCCGGAAGATATCCAGGATCTCCCTGCTGTCCAGTTCCCGACCCAGGTTGTCGGAGATATCGTTGACGATCTTTCCGATGGCGGGATGCATCATCTTGGGAAGTTCGTAACCGAACTTGGTCTGCAGCACGTAGGCGACCCCGCCCTTTCCGCTCTGGCTGTTGATCCGGATGATGGCCTGGTAGTCCCGGCCGATGTCCTTCGGGTCGATGGGGAGGTAGGGGACCTCCCACCGGGCGTCGGGCCGGACCCGGGTTTTCATCCTGTCCATGCCCTTTTTGATGGCGTCCTGGTGGGAGCCGGAGAACGCCGTGTA
>JARKQW010000409.1 GCA_029974695.1 Syntrophobacteraceae bacterium
CGATCGCCCGGTTTGGGTCCTCGACCGGGTCCGAACAACCCCGAAAGCCGAAGCCCGGGTCGACCAGCGGGTGCCGGGACGCAGGCCGGAATGCGGTTCAAGGGTTCTCCCTCAGGACCCGGTCGCAGAGGATTCGGGAGATGTCCAGCCCCATCGCGCGAAACCCTTCGAGCCCAAACACCATGTTGGCCTCGAGAACGTAGAACCTTTCTTCAAACCGGCAGATGTCCAGGCCCACCTCCTCGAATCCGCACCGTCGACCGACCTCTTCGGCAAAACTTACGGCCTCCGGCGGGACCTCTTCGAAGGATATGCGCCCCCCGCGGGAGACATTGTGGCGGAATTCGCCCTCCCGTCCCGCTCTCCAGTAGGCATGGACCGCTTTCCCTTTGACGAGCACCACCCGCAGGTCCCGGTCTATGGGGAGATATTCCTGGATATAGGCCGGATGATGCCCGACAAGGTAGCGGTCCAGGTCTTCGCGGCATGTCACCAGCCAGACCCCCAGTCCCTGGGAGGAGCCCACGGGGTCCTTGGCGACAAAGGGAGGGGAGAAGTCCTCGAGGATGCGCTGAGCCCGGTTTCGGCCATAGTAGAGACGGGTCCTTGGGTGGGGGACCTCCAGGAGCTGAAACAGGTGAGTTTGCTGAATTTTGTTTCCCATGAACCGGTAATAATTTCGGGGAAAGGTCCTTCTTCCCAGGGAATTCAACACATCTTCATAGAGGGTGCTGGGGTAACAGACCAGGTCCGCCCTTTGGACGGCCCGACGGACCTCGAGGGAGTAATCTTTCCAGTTGGGCTTCACCCCGTGGCACGGAATTCCCGGACAGGATCGGAGGCGTTTTCCCAAGGCCACCCGGGTTTGTGGCGGAGTTTGATTCGTTGACATTCGGGCGAATTCTCCTATAATGACCGGGTGGTCATTTTTGGAACCCAAGAAGTGTGCTTGCCATGGACCTCCCAAAAACCTTTAGCAGGTTGGAAAACGACAAGCAGCAGCGCATCCTGGACACCGCCATCGAGGAGTTCGCCCGGCACGGTTTCCGGCAGGCCAGCCTCAATCGCGTGGTCCAGCGGCTGGGGATCGCCAAGGGTTCCATCTTCCAATACTTCGGCAACAAGGAAGGCCTCTTCCAGGTCATATTCGGTCATGCCGTCGAAATGGTTCGACGCTCTCTGCGGCAGGTCAAGCAGGAAACGGCGGAATCGGATTTTTTCGAACGAATCCGCAAGAGCCTGCTGGCCGGGATCTCGTTCATTGACCAGCACCCGCGAATCTACCAGATCTACCTCAAAATGATTTTCCAGGAGGATTTTCCCCTACGCACGGCATTTCTGCAACAGGTTCATTTGTTCTCGGCCGAATACCTGAGGCCCATGGTGCAAAGGGGGCTGGATCGCGGGGAACTTCGGCAGGACCTGGACCCGGACATGACGGTGTTCTTCCTGGACGCCCTCATGGACCGCTTTCTTCAGGCATACTGCGTTTCCTTCCTCGATGCGGGGGCGGGCTTGTATCAAGCTCCTCCCGACCAGCTGGACAAGAAGGTGAAGGAGTTCATTCGGCTGCTCCGGGAGGGAATCGGCAGGCCTCCCCACGGTGAACCTCGGCGGGAACCGGACCCTCCACCGATGGGAGATCCCGACAAGCGAACCCCCTGAAAAGGAACCGACTTCCCCCGGCAGGTCCGATGCCGTGGTTGGGTGGCAGGCTTCCAGGAAAAGGACGGTCCCTCATGTTGGACTCGGAAATCTACCGGAAACTGGGCTTGGCGGACATCCGTGAAAAGGTCGCGGACGGCGGGCGTTTGAGCTTGGAGGACGGGCAGAGACTCTTCGACTGCCCCGACATCCTCGCCGTGGGCTCTTTGGCTCACCACGTGCGCACCCGGCTCCATGGGAACGCCGCCTTTTACGTTCTTAACCAGCACATCAATTACTCGAACGTCTGCGTCAACGGCTGTCGCTTTTGCGCGTTCGGACGCAAAAAGGGGGACCCGCTCGCCTTCCAGATGTCCGTCGAGGAGGTGCTGGACAAGGTCCGGTCCCGCCTCGGAGAGCCCATAACGGAGATTCACATCGTTGGGGGGTGCCACCCGGATTTGCCGTTTTCTTACTATGAAGAGATGCTGGCCGGGGTGAGAGCGTTGCGGCCCTCGGCCCGGATCAAGGCCTTCACCGCCGTCGAGATCGCCCATTTCGCCAGGCTGGGAGGGCTTTCCGTCCGGGAGGTCCTGGTCCGCCTTCGTGCCTCGGGGCTCGACATGCTGCCGGGCGGAGGCGCCGAAATCTTCAGCCCCCGGGTGCGTCAGCTGCTTTGTCCCACAAAGATCAGCGGCCCTGAATGGCTGGAGCTCAGTCGCCAGGCCCACGGTCTCGGGATCCAAACCAATGCGACCATGCTCTTTGGACACCTGGAAACCACCCGGGAAAGGCTCGAACACCTGGTGGCCGTTCGAGAGCTCCAGGATGAAACCCGGGGGTTCATCTGCTTCATTCCGCTGCCGTTCCAGACGGCCAACACGGGGATTTCGGACATCGAACCCACCACCGGCATAGACGAGCTCAAGACCTTGGCCGTCAGCCGCCTGATGCTGGACAACTTCCCCCACGTCAAAGCCTACTGGATCATGCTCACCGTCAAGCTGGCCCAGGTGGCTCTGCACTTTGGGGCCGACGACTTTGACGGAACGGTGATGGAGGAGCGGATCGGGCATATGGCGGGGGCCCAATCGGAACAGGCCCTCACGCGCTCCCGGCTGGAGCGGATCATTGTCGAGGCCGGATTCGAGCCCGTCGAGCGCAACTGCTTCTTCGAACCGGTCTCCCGGAATCCTTGAGAAGGCACCCCGAACATGTTGACGGAGCGGTCAGGACCCAGCGATCGAAGCCGCCGCCTCACGTTCCCCGAGGCCGCGGATCTCTATGCAAACGCCGATTTCTACGAACTGGGGCGTCGGGCCCACGAGGTCCGCATGCGGAAACACCCGGAACCCGTGGTGACCTACGTGGTGGACCGCAACATCAACTATTCCAACGTCTGCGTGTGCGGATGCCGCTTCTGCGCCTTTTTTCGGCCTCCCGATCACCCGGAAGCCTATGTGTTGTCCCGGCAGGAACTGGGAGCCAAGATTGAAGAAACCCTTCGCCTGGGGGGAACCCAGATTCTGCTCCAGGGAGGCCACCACCCGTTGCTGCCACTTTCCTTCTACGAGGAAATGCTGGCCTTCATCAAGGAACGCTACCCCATCCACATTCATGCCTTTTCTCCCCCGGAGATCGTTCACTTCGCCCGGCTCGAAGGCATGGGAATTCCGGAAGTCCTGGGACGGCTGAGGGCCGCGGGCCTGGATTCCATCCCCGGAGGGGGAGCGGAAATCCTGGTGGATTCGGTTCGACGTAAGGTCTCCCCCGGGAAATGCACGGCCGGCGAATGGTTGAACGTCATGGAAGAGGCCCACGCCCAGGGGCTGCGGACCACGGCCACCATGATGTTCGGTCACGAAGAAGGACCCGTCCACCGGCTGGAGCATCTCTTTGCCCTCCGGGAGTTGCAGGATCGCACGGGGGGCTTTACGGCCTTCATCCCCTGGGCCTTTCAACCCACCAACACCGCCATCTCCCGGTTTCCGGAAACGGCGGTCTCTTACCTGAGGCTGCTGGCCGTATCGCGCCTGGTGCTGGACAATTTCGACAACGTCCAGGCGTCCTGGGTCACCATGGGACCCAAGATCGCCCAGCTCGCCCTGCAATTTGGAGCCAACGATTTCGGATCCACCATGATCGAGGAAAACGTCGTGGCGGCGGCGGGGGTCCATTTCCGGATGCCCGTGGACGAAATTCGAAGGGTGATCCGGGCCTGCGGGTTCCAACCCCGCCAAAGGACCATGGATTATGGGCGGGTGACCGGATAGGCCGACAAGCCGGGAGGCGATGCAGGGTGGGCGGAGCGGTGTGGGGTGGGCGGAGCGAAGCGAAGCCCCCCGGGCGGGGAGGCTGGGGAAGGGGACGGGTTGTCTTCGGGTAGAGGGCTCCCGGGACTTTTCTTTTTCCCGGGAAATTCCGTGGAAGAACGAATGTACGGGAGGATTCATGGATCTCCAACCAGGCCCAATACGCGGGACAAGGCTCCGGACCGGAGAAGTTCCCCGTTCGCCCGTCCTGCATCGGGCCGCCTGGGTGATGACCATGGAGGAGCCTCCCTTGTGCGACGGAGCGGTCCTGACCCAGTCGGGCCGGATCGTCGCCGTGGGCGCTTTTCGGGCACTCCGATCCCGGTGTCCGGCCCAAACGACGGTTCGCGACCACCCTGATTGCGCTCTATTGCCCGCATTGGTGAACGCCCACACCCATCTCGAGCTCACAGGGCTTGAAGGACAAATTGCGTTGCCGCAACCGGGTTTCGCCCGGTGGCTCGAGGAACTCATGCCTTTGCGCCGCGCCCTTTCGGCCCAATCCCAGAAAACGGCCCTGGAGGACGGAGAGCGGCGCCTTTTCCAGGAGGCGACGGCCCTTTGTGCGGACATCACCAACGGAGCCACCCTGGCTTGCCGGGATAGCTTTTCAGGGACGGAAAGAACGCCCATCCTCGAAGTCATCGGCTTCGATCGGCCGGACCTGGAATCAGCCCTGGGCCTGGAAGTTCGAGCATCCCTGGATGCGGCCCTCGGGGCGGGAACCTGCGGAGGACTGGGGGCTCATGCGTGCTACTCCACGTCGCCACCCGTCATCCGAGAGATCAAAGAGGCGGCCCGGACCCACGGCCTTCTTTTTTCCATCCATGTGGCGGAACATGAAGACGAGATCGAGTTTCTGCAGACGGGAACCGGCGCTTGTCGGGATCTTCTCGAAAAACTGGGCAAGTGGATTCCCGGCTGGGAGCCTCCCGGGAGCACCCCCATCCAGTATCTCGACGACCTGGGGGTCCTGGATGAAAGGACCCTTCTGGTGCACTGCGTACACCTCACCCGGCAGGATTGGCAAATCGTTGCGTCACGGGGTTGTTCCGTGTGTTTCTGTCCCCGAAGCAACCGGAATCTCAACGTCGGCCGGGCGGAAATCGCCCGGGCTGCCGAGCGGAACATTCCCTGGGCCCTGGGCACGGACAGTCTTGCCAGCAACCGGGACCTTAGCCTGTTTGCCGAAGCCTGCGCGGCAATGGAATCCAACCCGCAGGTTTCTCCCGACGAGTTCTTGAGGGCCGTTACCCGGGGAGGCGCCCGGGCTCTTCATGTTCAGCAGGACTACGGATCGATCCGCCCTGGAAAGAGGGACGCGCTGATTGCGGTCTCCCTTCCTGCATCCCTGGGGAAAGCTCCACTGAGTGAAACCATCCTGTACCGAGGAAACGAAGGAGAATGGACATGGGTCCATCACCCCCGACCGGACTGAAGCTGGGAAAAATCGGGTTTTTGAACGTCCTGCCCATCCACTATCCCCTGGAGCGCGGGATCCTTCCACATCCCTTTCAAATCGTTTCCGGAGCTCCTGCTCACCTCAACGAGCTCATGGCCCGGGGGGACCTGGATCTGAGTGTCGTGTCCTCCATCGAATATGCCCGGCATCACGAGCGCTATTACATTCTTCCCAACCTGTCCATCAGTTGCCGAGGGCCGGTGAGGAGCGTGGTGCTTATGAGCCGCGTACCCGTTGGAGAGCTTTCGGGAAAGAAAGTCCTGGTCAGTGCCGAGTCCCACACGTCCGTGGCATTGCTTCGCATCCTGTTCCGTTTTCGTTTGGGGGTCCAGGCGGAATTCGAGGTGGGAAATTGCAGCCGGGAGCTGTCTCATGAACGGTATCCCGCGGCGTTTCTTGCCATTGGAGACGAGGCCCTGAGGCTTCGCACCCACGCCCTTTATCCCCACATGCTGGACCTGGGGGAGGCGTGGCACTCCTGGACGGGGCTCCCCTTTGTGTTTGCCCTCTGGATCCTCCAGCGTGACGCCGTGGAACGATGGAACGGCCAACTGGAGCCTGCGCTGGATACGCTCATCCGTGCCAAGAGGTGGGGCGCGGACCACCTGGATTCCGTGTGCCGCGAAGCATCCCGCCGGGGGGTGCTCGGCTACCGGGGACTTTATGAATATTATCGATGCCTGAGATATGATCTGGGAGACGAAGAATTGGAGGGACTCCGGCTCTTCTACCGGTTCCTGATGGACATCGGAGAGATCGGGGCGGAGCCTCCCCTGGACTTGTTTTCCTCGCTGGCGGGGGCGGCTTGATTGCCCCCGGGGTGAGCCGACGGAAGAGACGCAGCGGGATTCTTCGGGAGACAAGCAAATGAGCGGAAAGGCCTTGAGGCTGAAGCGGCTTTTCTCCAAGGGAGACGGGCGACTGGTGGTATTCCCCCTGGATCACGGAGTCACCTTCGGGCCGATCCCCGGGTTGCGACAGTTGGCGGGAGTCATCGGCATGGGGGTCCGGGCGGGGGTGGACGCCTTCGTCCTGCACAAGGGGGCGATGGCCTTCCTGGAAACGATCCCTCCGCCCCTTCCCGCCGTCTTGATGCACCTTTCCGCAAGCACCGGGATCGGCGCCTCGATTCGCCGAAAGGTGTTGGTGGGGAGTGTCGAGGAAGCCCTGTGCCGCGGGGCCGACGGGGTTTCCGTCCACATCAACCTGGGAGGAGAACACGAGCCCGAAATGCTCCGGGACTTGGGCAGCGTCGGAGCGGCCTGCCAGCGATGGCAGGTTCCTCTCCTGGTCATGATCTACATTCGGGGAATTCACGCGCCCTCTCCGGTACCCGACACGGCAGTGGCCCATGGAGCCCGGGTAGCCGCGGAACTGGGCGCCGACGTGATCAAGATTCCCTTGCCCGACGATGTGGAATTGCTCGCCGAAATCGCGAACTCCTTTCCGGTTCCCGTCATCATGGCCGGTGGAAGCAAGGAACCCGATCCTCGGCTTTTCCTCGGGAGGGTCGAGCAGGCTCTCGATGCGGGATTCAGCGGGGTTGCCGTTGGGAGAAACGTCTTCCAGAACGAGAAACCCCAGTGCCTCCTTCGATGCATCTGCTCCATGGTCCCCCCGAGGATGAACGCTCAGGGGGCTTGGGATGTATGGGCCGGGGAACTTTCTTGAGAAAACGGTGGAAAGGGAGGGGGGCTTGTCCTCAAAAACCCTTATCGTTGCCGTAACCGGGGCCAGCGGGGCCCTCTATGCGAAACTCCTGCTGAGGCACCTCTGGGAGCAGGGAGTTCCGGTTCATTTGATTCCGTCCGGTGCGGGAAAGCTCGTTTACCAACTGGAGGTGGGGACCCCCCTCGAGGAGGACTTGCCGCCGACCGTACGGTGCTTCGACAACAAGGACTTTTCCGCTCCTCCGGCAAGCGGATCGGTTTCCTATCATGGAATGGTGATCGTTCCCTGCACCATGGGGACCCTGGCGGCCGTCGCCAACGGCCTGTCCCTGAATCTCATCCACCGGGCGGCGGATGTCTGTCTAAAAGAACGAAGGCCCCTGGTGGTGGTACCCCGTGAGACGCCTCTCAATCGAGTTCACCTGGCAAATATGCTACGGCTTGCGGAGGCGGGGGGCATCATTCTCCCGGCCATGCCCGGTTTTTACCATCATCCCCGGAGTCTCGAAGACGTCGGCCGGTTCATTGTGGCCCGGATTCTCGACCAGCTGGGATTTCCACAGGACCTGGTCCCACCCTGGAACCCTGAACCCGAGATCTTCCCCGGGATCGCTTCCTGACAAAAACCCGGGTTCTCTTCCGCATTGCTCGCTTTCCCGGGCAAGAGTCTGCTGCCGTGCCCACTCTGAAGGGCCCGGGACGGCAAGACTCTCGTCACGGAGGACTTTCTCGATATCGAGGAGTATCCTGACCCCTCCCTCGGTCATGTAGATCCCCTCGATGAAGCGAGCTCGGGGGCCCATGCCCAACAACGGCGGACTCTGCACTTGATTCGCCCCGATGTGTTTCACCTCCGAGACCCAGTCCACGAGGATCCCGACGGCAACGAGCGAGTCTTCCACGCTCAAGTCCAGCACGATGATGCAGGTACGGCCGTTGCCCCTCTCCGCTTTCAGTCCCAAGCACAGTTTGAGGTCGATCACGGGGACGATTCCGCCCCGTAGGTTGATTACCCCCTTTACGAATGGAGGTGTTCGGGGAATCGGCCTCAGCGGCAACATCCCGACGATCTCCCTCACCTTCAGGACGGCCACGCCGTATTCTTCATTGTTGAGACCGAACATGAGGTATCTGCCGTGGCCGGCACCCGGATTCCCGGACGAATCGCGCATGCTCCCGTCCCATCCTTTCACCAGTGCGTCTTCTTCAAGTCATGCCCGACGCGGCGCAATGGCGTCGTGCGTCCGTGCAGGTCTTCACCTCTGCCTGGAAAGTCGGCCTCTTTCCCAAAACCCCGGTTCGTAAGCTCATCCAGTCGACTTCAATGGGCGTAGGGGCCCCACCGGATTCCCGGTACGCCACCCACTGCGGCCCGGCACTTCCTTCTCCGGTCCATCTCGATCTTGGCCAGCACCAACCCGACTTCACGCAACTCGTGCCCGGTAGACAACATGAAAGAGGGAGCGAGCCGGAGGGCGACACCCAGCAGTTCATCTTCCCATTCCTTGAGGATCAGGATGAGCTTTGCGGGCAAACAATGGTTCCACACCCCGCTCAACCGAGCCAACTCCTCCTTTCCCGCAATCACCAGGACCGTGTGGAAATCCCGGGGGATCTTCAGCAGCCGCGGGATGAATCTTTCGGGGGTAAAATGAACCTCGAGAGTGCTCGTCGACGCATTTTCTGCGAGGCAGGAAACCAACCGGGACGCAACCTCCCCTTCGACACCGGCATAGAGAAGCACCCTCATGTCGGGAATCTCCGGTTCGGAATGTTCACAGACCCTTGTTTTGAGCTCCCGCATTTCCTCTCCGTCCTCGATCCCCGACCCCGTCTCGGGACGGAGCCTTGGGCTCATTTGTGATCAAAAACGCACCCCTTCTCCGGATCCGTGTGGCAAGGAACGTGCCGATCGATTCCGGGTGGGGGGACTTCGATTTATACAAGGGAAAACCAGGAGTTAGTGATTTCTCAGGGGGAGACGGCACACGGAGCCTCCGCCGGAGCACAGAGATTTCTCTGCTGGTGGAAAGAATCTTCCTTGGAATTGGAATTCGGGGTGTTGAAGACGCAGATCGGGAGAATTCATGGAGGGGGAGCCCCGGTCGTTGGGGACTTCAGGTTCGGGATCCCCGAAAGCCGGGAATGGCGTGCTGCTTGAGGGCCTGGTAGAGCTTGGACTGAGACAGTCCTGAAAGTCTCACGGCTTCTTCTCTTCGCCCCGCAACCCTTTGCATGAGAGCCAACAGATAGTGTTTTTCCGCGGCGTCAAGGTAGTCTTTGAGGGTTGGGAATTCGAGCATCCCGGGAAGGTCGGGAGGTTCCATATTCATCCCGGGTTTCCCGGGTTCCTTTTCGAGGCCTTGAAAGACACTTCTCGCCCGTATCTCGGGAGGCAGATGGAAGGGATGGATGGTGCCGGTATCCATGGCAGCGGAAAAAGCCCTCTCGACGGCATGAACCAGTTCCCGTACGTTCCCCGGCCAATCGTAGACGAGGATCGCGTTGAGAAATTCGGCGGAAACTCCCTTGATGTCCGTTCCGTAGAGCTTGCCGAGTCGAACCAGGTGGTGAGTGACCAAGGCGGGAATATCCTCTTTTCTCTCCCTCAAGGGGGGGAGCCGGATTTGGATGGCCCGGATGCGAAACAACAGATCCTGTCTCAGGCGACCTTCCCGGACCATCAAATCCACGTCCTGGTTCGTGGCCGCAACCAGGCGAAAATCGCTTTCGACTTCCTGGTGGGAGCCGATGGGTCTGAACCGCCTCTCCTGCAAGACTCTCAACAGTCTTGTCTGGAGAGCCAAGGGCATTTCTCCGATCTCATCCAGAAAGAGGGTCCCGCCGTGGGCCTGCTTGATGAGACCCTGGCGAGCCTGGCCCGCTCCCGTGAACGCTCCCTTTTCATGGCCGAAAAAGATGCTCTCGGCGAGGGTTTCGGGGATGGCACCGCAGTCGGCCACGATCATCGGCTGGGAGGATCGGGGACTGTTTTCGTGCAGGGCTCGGGCGAAGAGCTCCTTTCCGACCCCCGTCTCTCCGGTAATGAGAACGCTGGCGTCTCCGAAGGCAGCCCGAGCCAGCTCTTCCAGGCAGCTTTGAAGAACCGGCGAGCTTCCGATGATGGAATCCCGTTTCAGGAACCGGGGGGCTGCACTTGCGAGTCTTTCATCACGGTATTGAAGCGCCCTCGAGGTGTAGACCTTGACCTCTCCCAGGTTGAAGGGCTTTCTCACAAAATCCCAGGCCCCGTGCCGAAAGGCGATCTCGGCGGCATTCCGGGTCCCCGCTCCCGTAATGATGAGCACCTGGGGCGAATAGGGTGCATGTACCAGGGTGGGCAGCACGTCCAACCCGTTGCCGTTGGGAAAATCAAGATCGAGAAAAATGAGGTCAAAAGTCTGTTCCCGGGCGATTCGGACTCCTTTGTCCAGGGAGCTGCAGCATACCGGCTCGTGCCCCATGCTGACCATCAACTCCTGAAGCACGGCCAGGACATGCGTTTCGTCGTCTAGGATCAGGACTCTAGCCATCTTGAGCTCCAACACGGGCACGTTCGTCCAGCACGCTTCGGATCAGCTTGGAAAAGGAGGCCATGGCCAGGGGCTTGGGAACGAGCCGGGCAATTCCGACGGCCGCCGCCTGTTCTTCGGAAAACCCTTTCCTGTACCCCGTGCACAGAATGACGGGCACGTCCGGCCGCACCTCGAGGATCGCCGCCGCCAACTTGTCCCCGGTCATCAAGGGCATTGTATAGTCTGTAACGACAAGGTCAACCTGTTCCGGGTCCCGGTGGAAAAAATCCAGGGCCTCCACACTGTCGGAGAAGGCGAAAACCCGGTAGCCGAGTTCCTCGAGCATCCTTTTGCCGATCTCCGCAATGTTTTTTTCATCGTCCACGAACAGGATTCGCTCACTGCCGCGCTCCATGACCGTCTCCCGCGAATCGCTCTCCACCACCGGGACCTTGATGCTGGGCAGGAAAACACGGAAGGTGGACCCCTTTCCCAATTCGCTGGAGACCTCGACCCTGCCTCCCAACTGTTCCGCGATTCCCTTGACCACGGCAAGACCCAGGCCTGTTCCCAAGTCTTTTTGCTTGGTGGTGAAGTAGGGGTCGAACACCTTGTCAAGAATCTCGGGAGGAATGCCCTGACCGGAGTCTCGAACGGTGAGGACGAAGCAGGGCGACGAGGGCAAATCCGCGTCAGGCGCCGAAGGTTGCTCTCCCAGATCGATTTCCTCCGCACTCACGTGGAGGACCCCGCCGTCTTTCATCATGGCGTGATAGGCGTTGGTGCACAGGTTCATAACGATTTGGTGAACCCGGGTGGGGTCCGCTTTCACAATGATGTCCTCCGCCGGGATGGACCGGCGGATCTCGATGGTGGAAGGGATGGACGCCCGAAGAAGCTTCAGGGCCTCCTTAACCACGGGGATGACGAGCATGGGGTGCGACTCTTCCTCACCTCTCCGGGTGAAGGTCGAGATCTGCGCGATGAGGTCCCTGGCTCTCTCGCATGCTTCCAGGACCCGGTCCAGATCGCAAGCGACCCGGGTCTCCGCAGACAGCTCGAGGCGCGCCAGCTCACAATAGCCCATGATGGCCGACAAAATGTTGTTGAAATCATGCGCAATCCCCCCGGCCAAACGACCCACGGCCTCGAGTTTTTGGGCCTGGAAGAGCTGTTCTTTCAGCCTCTTTTGCTGTTCATCCGCAGATTTGCGCTCGGTGATGTCCTGAATGAGAGAGAGCACCATGGTTTCACCCTTCATTTCGATGGTCTTGGCCGTGGTAACCGCATGCATCAAGCGGCCGTCGGGCAGGGTGGAGCCCCACTCGAATCCCTCCAGGACGCCTCCCTCCCTTCTCAGGATTTCAGCCATGGTTTCGAGGGTCTTTTCATCGATGATCCCCAGTTCCACCGGGGTCTTGCCCATCACCTCCCAAGCATCGCGTCCAAAGGTCCTGCAGAAGGTTTGATTCACTTCCACGAATTCTCCGTTCATCCGGTTCAGGGTGACGGACAGAGGGCTCTGTTCGAAGAAGGTTCGATAGGCCGCCTCACTCTCCTTGAGCTTCTGTTCTGCTCTCTTGGACTCGGTGATGTCGGTCATGATGTGCACCATGGCCGCCATTTCGCCGGTGACTCCGAAAAAGGGATCTGCGCTCACGCGAAACCAGCGGTCTCCCACGGCGAGATCCATGGTTTCCCTGCTTCCGGAACGGATTGCGCGACGTAGGGGACATTCGGGGATCGGGGTCCCCGTTCCGTGGACCAGGGTATGGCACCTGAAACCGATGATTTCCGAAGGGGCCCGCTCCAGCAACCGGGCCATGGTCGCGTTGCATTTCAGGATGCGGCCATCCAAGTCGATCAGGGCAACGGCATCGTTCATGGCATCAAAGGTGGCCGACCACTCCTGTTGGGCCTGGAGAGCCGCCTCTTCGGCAAGTTTGCGGGCCGTGATGTCGACATTGGTGCCTTCGAGATAGAGGATATTCCCTGACGAATCCCGCACCGTATGGGCGTTGATGGAGATCCAAAACCGGCTCTTGTCCCTGCGATAGACTTCCGCTTCCCACCCTTCGACCCTGTGGCGTTCCCGGAGCACCTCCACCATCCGGCGGCGCTCTTGGGGAATCACCCATAGTTGCTCGGCGATGTCGGAAACCGCATCCACCATTTCCCGGGGGGATGAAAAGCCGAACATCCGGGCAAAGGCGGGATTGACCTTCAGGTACTTGCCTTCCACGGTATTCTGAAAAATCCCCTCGGTGGCGTTTTCGAAAATGGCTCGATACTTTTCTTCGCTCTCCCGAAGCGCTTCGGTCACCCGGACGGATTCCGTCACGTCCTGGTGGATCAGGAAGGCTCCCAGGATCTCTCCGGAAGGGCTTTCAACGGGGGAGGCCCAGCTGAGAACGAATTTCCTTTGTCCGTCGAAGGTCTCGATCTCGAGAAGCTCTTCCGAGGTCGTCTCTCCCCGGTGTAGCGCCCGGTGTAGCGCCCGATCTTTTGCCGGGACGGGTTCGCGGCCCGGGAGACGCCAAGCCCGGAGGGTCCCGTATTCTTCCGGTTCCGGCACGAGACTTCCTCCCCAGATCCGCTCCCCCGCCCGGTTGGCCATGAGGAGCCTGCCCTCCTTGTCCACCAGCCAGAAGCCGACGGGAAGGGTCTCCAGGACCAGCTTGAATCGTCTCTCACTTTCCTCGAGGGCCGCTTCGGCCTTCTTACGTTCGGTGATGTCCAGGTAGGCTCCCAGGATGCCGATGATCTCTCCGTCCGGATTCCTCAGGGGGGTCTTGCTGGTCAAGAGATGAATGAGGTCGCCGCTCGGGGTGGTTTGGGGTTCCTCGATCAGGAGCTTGGGGCGTCCGCTTTCTAGGACCGAAAGGTCGTCCTTTCTGTACCGATCCGCCTGGTGATGCCATGGAATCTCGAAATCGTCCTTGCCCACCAGGTCCTCGGGGGCCCGGCAACCGGCGTCTCGGGCGAAGATCGCGTTGCAGCCCAGGTATTTCAGGTCCTTGTCCTTCCAAAAGACCCGTACTGGGATCGTGTTGAGGATGCTCTCAATGAACTGCTGGGAGCGCCGCAACGCTTCCTCGGCATGCTTTCGCTCGGTGATGTCCACGCAGGTGCCTTCGATGCATTGAAGGGTGCCCGCAGGATCGAGGACCGTGCGTGCGGTGACGGACATCCAAAACCTGCTCCCGTCTTTGCGACAGGTCTCCAGCTCGAAATCCCGAACTTCGCCCCGTTCCCTGAGCAACTCGATCAAGGGGCCGTGATCCCGGGGACGGAAATGAGCCTCCCGGTCGAGATCCTTACCCGATTCGATCATCTCCCGGGGGGAGGAATACCCGAACATCCGGGCAAAAGCGGGATTGACGCTGAGGGTTCGTCCATCGAGGGTCGTCCGAAACCTGCCTTCGACGGCATTCTCGAAGATCTCCCGGTATCTCTCCTCGCTTTCCCGCACCTGTCGTTCCGCAGAGAGCCTGCGACTCCTCTGAACCAGGAATGCGGCGACAAAAACACCCAGGGCAAGGAGCAGGAACCCCGGGAGGAGAAGGGGGTATTCGGTCCCGCAGGGGATTGAAGGCGGGTTGGAAAGGATGCCGGGGGCCTGGGACCAGACTTGCCCGGCCCCGGCGATCCACAGGAAAGACAATAGAGAGAAAAAGCAGCCGCCCTTCTTCCGCATGGCCCTCGTCCTTCTTCTCGAAAGAGACTAACGCCCGCGAACCTATACACCAGTCGATAAGTCTCGGCCGACGGCCGCCCCATGGGCGGGTCCTTGGTGGGACCTTTGTCCGTGGAATCGTGAGGGCCGAGACAAAACCTTAGGGGCCGCAACCCGTTGGAGGCTCCCCGGGACCGCCCGCCTCCGAGCGGCCCTCTCGGGACGAAAAGGTCGAAAACGCAGGAAAAGAAGGGCATTCCGGCAGAAGATGGCCTGCCAAAGATCCGGAAACCGGCTCAGGCCCTCAATGTTTGAATGCCCTCTGTCCCGTGAACACCATGGTGGCGCCGGCTTCGTTGCAGGCTTCCACGACCTCCCAGTCCCTCATGGAACCCCCCGGCTGTATCACGGCGGTGATGCCCTGGCGCAGGCCCACGTCCACTCCGTCCCGAAATGGGAAAAAGGCATCGGACACCATGGTGGATCCCGGCAGTCCCCCTTTGGCTTCTTGAGTCTCGCGGTCGATTTCCAGCTTTTCTTCTTTGGGCCTTTGGCCTTTTTCCACCGCCAGTTCCAGGTCTTTGTACGAGATTCCGTACCGGTCGAAACAGAGGGCATCCGCGTATTTCCGGTAGGCTTTGAAGACGGCGATCTCCGCAACCCCCACCCGGTCCTGCTCGCCGGTGCCGATCCCCACGGTGCATTCTTCTTTCACGTAGAGCACGGAATTGGAAGTGACTCCCTGTTCCACGAACCATCCGAAGAGCAGGTCCCGAATTTCCTGCTCCGAGGGTTCCCGACGGATGCGGTAGAGCTTCCCGTCGTGGGCGGCTTCGGCCAATTTCAGATCCCGGCCGTCTCGAACGCGGTTGAGGGGCGACTGTTGCACAATCAGGCCCCCGTCCGTCAGGGATTTGAAATCCACGAACCTCCAGGGCACATAATCCGCCAGGCGATCAATCCTCGCCACCTGGATAATCCGAAGGTTGGACCGGGCCTTGAGAATCTCCAGGGTGCCTTCCTCGTAGTCCGGGGCGGCCACGACCTCGAGATAATTTTGGGCCACGAGCCGGGCCGTTTCCTTATCCACCGGCCGGTTGAACACCACACAGCCCCCAAAGGCGGCGATGCGATCCGCGCGGTTGGCCCGATCGTAGGCCCGGGCCAGGGACTCCCCGTGAGCGGCTCCGCAGGGGTTGTTGTGCTTGAGGATGACCGCAGCGGGTTTCCCCATGAGGAATTTCAAAATATTGAGGCCGTTGTCCAGGTCGGTGAGGTTGATCTTTCCCGGATGCTTTCCCTCCTGGAGCATGTCCTCTTCCCGGATGGCGCTGACCAGTCCCCGGTCGGGCTCGATGAAGCGGCATTTCCCCAGTTCCAGGTGTCCGCCCACCAACTCGTACAGCGCTGCTTCCTGTCCCGGATTCTCTCCGTATCGCAAACCCTTTTCGATGAGTTCCCCCGATTTCTCGTCGGGGAATTTCCATCTTCGCTTGCGATACCTAAGTTCCTGGTCCCCGAAGAAAATACGCAGGGAATCGGGGAAATGGTCTTCCATGACCGTTCGATACATCTTCTTCAAGTCTTCTGGCATAATCGTCCCTCCATAAAAAAAGGCCCGGATTTTCTCCAGACCTTTTTATGATACCCGTACGCTTCTATCAAATCAAAACTTGTAGCCCAGACTGACACCCACCATGTGGGCGTCTCCGTTTTCGAACTTACCCGTAAAGACGCCGTCCAAAGGTCTCCCTTCCACATCCCGGTCGGTAATGAGCAGGTAGGTGTAGGAAACGTCCAGGGTCCAGTTGTTCCAATGAAAACCGGGGCCAAAGCTGAAAAGATGACGATCGTTGGCGGGGACCAGATAATCCACCGTGCGGTCGGGAATGGGCTCCTCGTCAAACACGTAGCCGAACCGGAGATCCAACCAGTTCAAGGGCTTGTACTCGATCCCGAAGTTGAGTCTCCACACGTCGTGCCAGTCCTTGGAAACCACGCTCACCTTGCGGCCCGCCACCGGCCTGTCGTAGGCAATGACCAACTGGGAATAGTCGCTCCAACCGGTCCAAACGCCTCCCAATTCCAGGCTCAAGTTCTTCATCGGGTATACGGCAAGGCCCACATAGACTTCATCGGGCAGGGTCACGGCCCCCGTGGCGTCCGTATTGTGCAGGAACGGTCGATAGATGTTCTCGCCGACGGCGGGAATGGTGAACTTGGCGGATCCCGACAAGTTCTGCTTCACCTGGCTTCGATAGGCAATGCCGAACTTGGCGTATTCACACGGCTGGTAATGCAGCGCGACGTTCCAACCGTACCCGAAGCTGTCCCCCGTCAGGTCGGCATCCACGTCCCCCACCCACGGCATGGGAAAAGGCCAGAACGGTTGGCCCGTCGGGATTTTCCGATCCAGGGTCAAATCGAAGTACATGACGCTGAAACCGGCGGCCAAAGAAAGCTTGTCGGTCAGTTTGAACGCGACGTTGGGATTGACGGAAAAGGTCTCGATCAAGGCTTTGTAGGAATTATACCGGCCCAGCCAGTTCTCGTCGAACTCCGTCCCCAGTCCGAACGGAGAATACATGGCCAGCCCGAACCACAATCGGTCGGAAAACTGGTACGTTGCGTACAAGTGCGGCGGAATCCAAACATTGTCCTTGGTGGTCTCTCGAATCCCTCCGATGGTCACATCGGTGGTCGGCATAATGATCGTGGCGCCCGCCATGAGCTGCAGGCCGGGCAACTGCGTGATTCCTGCCGGATTGTAGTAAAGGGCGGACGGATCGTCCGCCCGCCCCACCAGTGCTCCGCCCAGGGCGTTCCCCCGGGCGCTTCCCTCATAGAGAGCAAAGCCCGCTGCCAGGACCCCTTGCGCTCCCGCCAAAACGACCACGAACCCCAAAACCCACGGATAAACCCATCTCTTTCCCCTCATCCTTTTCCTCCTCTGCTTCCCGGTCCGCTTCAACCCATGAACCCACGCCGGCGATCGCCCCATACCGCATATGTGAAAACCCGACAGAAGTTTCCCTGGCCGGACACAACCCTAAAAAATTCCTACAACGGAACACGACGATAAACCCAACGGAGACGTCCAGGGATGCCTCTCGAGACATTCGGTGCGGCAGAAGACCCCACCACCATCGAGAATCCGAGGGTGCCGGGGCGTCCTGCCCGTACGACCTGCGACGCAGGCTGCGCCGCATGAGGAACCGATGGTTAAGTTGCACTTATGATTGAAAAAAAAGAGAGCGCCAAGGTAACAGAGCATTCCCGTTTCCGTCAAGGAAAAACACGATTCCTGGAAAATAACCATCCGGGAGTCCGCGACGAGTCCTTGACGGTCAGGATGTCCCCGGGGTCGAATCGAACCGGGTCCCTGCACCACGGGTCCGGCTTGGGACGGAAATCAGGAAAATCAAAAGAGAATACGGATCGCTCCTTGACAAGGAACCGATCATTCATTACGCTAAGACTGACTTTGAGCTCTCCGTACCGGAGGGCGATTCCGCACAATCATAAATCCTTCGCCAAGTGGTGAATCCCATTTACAGGACAGCGGCAGGTTTCCTGTAGCCAGCGTCTTCAAGTAGAAAGAGCGAAGAAAGAGGTCAGTCTCGAGATTCCTCCGCCACCCAAGAAGGTTTGTGGGAAAGAAGGCATTCGTTCTGGGAGATCGCTCAAGGGAGGTGACGCACCTGCGAGCCCGTGAAAGGTTCCCCCCGGGATCGGATTATGTTGTGAGGGAAGGTCTTCCGTACCCTGGCAACCAAGCCGGGAACTCCCGACAACGGATGGGACCGCGCAAGCCGAACTATCCCCCAGGCTGCGAAAGTCGGGGGTCGGTTCACCCTTGACATTAGGGCGCGCACTTTGACGACCGGTTTGGCAGGCAGGTTTATCGTTTAAAGAAAGGAACAAGGAATGCAGGTTGAGTACAAGAACATTGATCCCAAGCTCGTTGTGAACGAAATACGCAACGGGAGGTCTTTGGAATCGGTCCAGAAGCTTTTTGGAATCAAGTTCAAGAGCGAGGTTCAGGACCTTTACTTGAGAGGCCTCATGGAACTGGGCGAGATTCCACAAGTGGACTTCAATAAGCAGAATTCCCCGAGATTTGTGCCGAGCGCCCCGGACCGGCCCGTGATTCGCCGCCGCGAAAAACCGGTCTCCAAGCCCACCATGCTCATCAAGACCGCCAACTTCAGAACCATAGGGCAAAGCGGCAGCATCACCCTGAACAAGGCGTTGCTCATTGAACAACTGGGTTTTGAAGTCGGGGATTCCTTTGAAATCTACCGGGAGGAAGATCGGGTCGTTTTGAAAA